>JAFOLE010000027.1 GCA_017419465.1 Solobacterium sp.
GCGGATATGATCGATGAAAACAAGGCAAATGATTCCCTGAAGAAAACCAAGGCAATCATTCAGTCAATGACAAAGGCTGAGCGCATCGATCCTTCCAGAATGCGCGGATCGATGAAGAAGCGTGTCGCGGCAGGCTCCGGCACAACCGTCACCGAAGTCAACCGGCTCATCAATCAGTTTGAGAAGATGAAGAAGATGATGGGCGCAATCGGAAGCATGCAGAAGAAAGGCTCCCTGAATGAAGAGAACCTGAGCCGCATGATGGGTGACATGGAAGAGCAGATGAAGCGGAACCCGCAGATGCGCTACGGAAAGCCCGGCAAAAATCCATTTAAATTCTGATTGGAAGAATCCGTCCGCAGGGACGGATTTTTTTTCTTTTGATTCGGAAACGGATTCACAGCGCGGAAAGATATGATATTTTATTACTAACAGACAGTGCATTCTGTGCATTTGTGAAGAATGCGATCACGTCAGCGCCGGAACAATACGGCATGAACAGAATTGCAGCAAAACCGAAACTAAGTTCAGGTGTAAAGGAGAATAATGAATTATGGGACTGTTTGATTTTTTGAAGAAGAAGGAAGAAGAGCCGGTTAACAACATCAGTGTTGCGGATGATGTAATCATCGCGCCTGCCGATGGTGAGCAGATCGACATTGCGACTGTCAGCGATCCGGTATTCGCCGAAAAGATGATGGGTGACGGTGTTGCATTCCGTTTCCCGCTCGAGAAAGTAACAATCTGTGCACCGGCAAACGGAACACTTTCCGTGCTGTTCCCGACCGGACATGCATTCGGCGTTACCATGAACAACGGCGTTGAGGTACTGGTCCACATCGGTATTGAAACCGTAAATGCAAAGGGCGACGGCTTCACACTCTGCAGCAAGAAGCAGGGCGATGCGGTCAAGGCCGGTGATCCGATCGTTGTTGCGGATTTTGCGAAACTCAGCAAGACCTATGATGTTTCCACAATGCTGATTATCACAAATCCGAACGATCAGACCATTACCTTCAAGGGTCCGGGCAAAGTCGAAAAAGGCCAGCCGGTCATTGAGTGAAAATGATTTATGGACTGTCAAGTAAAAATGCTTGACAGTCTTTTTCTGTTCTGCCATAATCAGTTCTGTTCGTAAGGAGGAATATAAACATGGCAGTTAAGCTGAGACTTACCCGTATGGGTGCTAAGAAAGCTCCGAGATACCGTATCGTTGCGGCTGATTCCAGAAGCCCGAGAGACGGTCGTGTCATTGATACACTGGGCTACTACGATCCGACAACGGAGCCGGAGACAGTAAAGGTTGATGCTGAAAAGGCAATCGACTGGATGAAGAAGGGCGCACAGCCGTCCGACACTGTCCGCAACATTCTTTCCCGTCAGGGCATCATGAAGAAGTTCAATGATGAAAAGAATGTCGGAAAAGAGAAGAAGTAATTAAACATGGCAGAGCTGGATAAGGTTCTTCTTGACCTGGTCAGCCCGATGGTAGAAGACAAGGAATCTCTTTCCGTTAAGGAAATGCCGAGTGAAAACGCGCGTGAAGTGATTCTGCATGTCTATGCAAAGAATGACGATATTGCGCGTCTGATTGGCCGCAGAGGATCCATGGCATCTGCACTGCGCCAGGTAATGTCGGTTGCGTCACATACCGATGATAAAAAGGTGACAATCAAGTTCGAGGAAATCGGCTGATCTTACAGAGAGTTCACAGTGACATCACTGCGGACTCTCTTTTGTTTGTTATAATGCAGTTTGCAGGAGGCACCATGGCATATATCGAAATAGGACGGGCTGTGAATACACATGGTCTCAAGGGAGAACTGAAAATTGAAAGCTGGTCGGATTTTGACGACATCCGCTACCAGCCCGGAAATACGATTTATCTTGTCCGCGATGAGGAGGTAAATGCCTTTACCGTGCGCAGTTACCGGCCGCACAAGGGATTTGCGCTTGTCGCATTTGAAGAACTGGAAGATATCAACGCAGCGGAACCGTTCAAGGGATATACCGTATGTGTTGATGAGAAGGACCGGCATGAGCTTCCGGAAGGCGAATACTACTATGATCAGCTGATCGGACTGCTTGTGCAGGATGAAGACGGCCGTCATATCGGTGAAGTGATTGCCGTTGAGGAAACCAACGGAGCACAGGATAATCTGCGTGTGAAACGGGAAAACAACAGCGATGCGCTGATTCCGAATGTACCGGCGTTTGTAAAGAACGTGGATCTTGATGTCAAGGTGATCACGATTCATGTGATTGAGGGTCTGTTATGAGAATCTCCGTACTGACGCTCTTTCCGGAACAGTTTGAGGGATTCTTTTCCACAAGCATCGTCGGACGCAGCGTGGAACGCGGCATCGTAAGCGCTGATCTTGTGCAGATCCGTGATTTTGCGAAGGATACCCACCGTCATGTGGATGATACGCCGTTCGGCGGCGGTGCCGGAATGGTCATGAAATGCCAGCCGGTATTTGATGCATTGCAATCGGTGCGCACGCCGGACAGCCGTGTTGTGCTGCTCAGTGCTTCCGGCAAACCGTATACCCAGAAGAAGGCGCATGAACTCGCTTCCGTGCCGCATCTGATTTTTCTGTGCGGGCACTATGAAGGCGTGGATGAGCGGATCGCAGAAGCCTGCGACGAACAGATTTCCATCGGTGACTATGTGCTTACCGGGGGAGAGCTTGGCGCCATGGTGATTGCGGATTCCGTGATCCGTCTGTTGCCGGGCGTGATCCGGGAAAACAGTATTGCGGAGGAATCCTATGAAAACGGCCTGCTGGAATATCCGCAGTATACCCAGCCGGCAGAGTACAACGGCAAACGGGTGCCGGACGTTCTGCTGTCCGGTCATCACGAAAACATCCGGAAGTGGCGTCTCACGCAGTCATTGCTCAGAACGCGTGAAAACCGTCCGGATCTCTTTGCGGTACACGAACTCACCAAAGAAGAACAGAAACTGCTGGATGCGGCGGACAGGGACTCCTGATCCGTTGCATTTTTAATACTTCATGGTACTATGTACATACTTTTGAGGCGATTATGAACAACGATGCGCTGATGATCAGAGTAACCGTACACCGCAGATCGATTTTTCCGAAGGTGGTCACTCCGAACATGATCATGCTGGAGGGAATGAAATCCGGCGGTGTCATTAACGGAAGGTTCAGATCGGGGGAGAATGGACAGAGTTTTACGATTGCCTATCGTCCGGAACGGATCGGCCGCGGCATTCAGATCCGCTGGGATGAGAAAGACGTCCGCTTTACGGAACTGTGTATGAATCTGCCGTCCAGTGAAGAAGAACTGGATGACTTTTTCCGCATGAGCGCCCGGCTTGCCCGGCAGGATATCAGTGAAGTGCTGATCAATGACAAGCCGTTCCTGCCGAAAGAATTCCATACGATCAGGGAAGGATACCGTGTCTATAACCTGAAACTGCTTCATGAGATGATGGGAAATGTGCTGAATGAGCCGCCGGGAAGAATTTCCATCGGCTGCGTATTTCATCGTCTGGTCGCCGGCGAAAAAGAGGCGGACCGCATGTGGGCGGGAGTGGATGCCTCTGCATTCCGTGACTGGATGCATGAATCCCAGGCACTGGATGCCTATTTCTCGGAAGCACGCGTGGAAGAAAATGACGCCGCACAGGAATACCGTGCGGTATTTCCGATGCCTTCCGGCACAACGGTGATTCTGCCGGATCACGAAGAACTTCCGATCCGGTTCTATGACCTGGAGACCGGCCGTCCGCGCTATACGATTTCCGAATGGTTGGTGGAACTGGTTGATGAATCAACGCGCAGCGTCATCGGACAGCTTCCGCTCGGAGAATTCCGCAGCCGTCTTCCGCAGGATAAGATTTCTTATTTTGACGCGGCAGACTCGCTGCTGAAACCATTTACCGTGGAAGAACTCCAGCTTCTGCTTGGACAGGCGGACCAGGAACATGCCTGACCGTCTTTTTTTGCGGCCGTTTGAACCGAAGGACGGCAGCGGATTTTATCGGAATGTAATGATGGAATCGGACCCGGCTCTTTTCGCGCTGAATCGGCCGGCACAGGCAGATGATGCGCAGCACTACATTGCGGATCGGATGCCGTTTTACGACCGCCCGCATTTCTATGATTATGCCATCGTAAGAACATCGGACGGGGAAGTCATCGGTGAAGTCAATGCCGCCTATATATCACCGGATATTGCGGATATCGGTTATGTGATCGGTCCGCGGTTTCGGGGACAGGGATATGCAAAAGAAGCGGTTGCACTTCTGATTCAGCGGCTGAACGGAGACGGCATTCACCGGATCTTCGGCGCATGTCATCCGGATAACACCGCCTCGCATGCGGTGATGCGTGCCTGCGGGATGATAAAAACCACTGAAATACCCGGGCGGGTATCCGCAAGGGAAGAGGAATCCGGGCTTCAGTGGTACCTGATTGAAACACAGCATTAGGATGCAGTTTGCCTAAACGCGGACTGCTTTTTTGATATTATGGAAAAAAGTATTCATTCATGCAGGGAGGTTTTACTATGAGCATGGGTCCCGGCGGAATGGGACGCGGTATGCGCGGCTTCATGACGGAAGAGGAAAAACAGCAGGCACCGAAGGTCACCAAAGAACTTCTGGTCCGCGTATTTTCCTGGCTGAAACCATACTGGAAACAGTTTGCGCTGACGCTGTTCTGTATTCTGATATCATCTGTTCTTTCCATTCTTCCATCCGTTCTTACCGGCGAAATTATTGATAAAGGATTGTATGGTCGGAATCTGCCGCTGCTGATCCGTCTGATTCTGTTATCGCTTCTGGTGACATTCCTTTCCAATCTCATCGGTGTTGCGGAATCGTATCTGAACTCCTGGATTGCCCAGCATATTACGTTTGATATGCGCAACCAGCTGTTCCGCCATCTCCAGACCATGTCACAGCGCTTTTTCACGACGAACAATCAGGGCGATATTGTAACCCGGATGACCTCGGATGTGGATGGGGTAAAGCGTGTCGTCACGGATACGTTTTCCAGCATTCTTTCCAACACCATCACGCTGATCGTCGCCATGACTGCCATGTTTCAGCGCAACTGGATCCTTGCGGTGCTCGGCATCATCATCGTGCCGCTGTTTGCGATTCCGACCCGGCGTGCCGGAAAGACCAGATGGTCTTTGACCCGGGAAGCGCAGGCCTGCAATGATGAAATCAACGGCATTCTCAACGAAACGCTGTCGGTCAGCGGACAGACACTGGTAAAACTCTTCGGCAAGGAAGAAACAGAATACAAGCGCTATGAAGAGGCGAACCGCCGCATGATCGCACTGAATATCCGTGAGTCGATGGCAGGCCGCTGGTTCCGTGTCATTATCAGTACCGAATCGTCCATCGGACC
>JAFOLE010000201.1 GCA_017419465.1 Solobacterium sp.
GCGCTAAGCGTCTGGCTAATAAAGTCAAAACGAAACGGTCAAAATCGATGAATCAGAAAGCGAAAAGTTCCTACAAATACAGAAAGAAAAGGGGCTTATAAACTTCCGGACTTAACCGGAGGTTTTTTTACAGCCCCTTTTTCTTTTGCGGTAAATATCGCACTCTCTCATTCGTCATGCGGGTATAATGTAGCCACGTGAGGTAGACAACAACATGGCAAAGAAGGAAGTCGCAAATCAGCTGAAGGCAAAATTCCGGAATCATGAGCGGATGCTCGGCACATTTATCTGGATGGGCGGTGCGTCCACGGTGGAGGCAATCGGCTACTCCGGTCTGGACTTTATCATCATCGACAATGAACACGGTCCCTTTGATGTGGAAACCACACAGGGTATGATCCGTACGGCAGAACTCAGTGATCTGACTTCCTGTGTCCGTATTACCAATGTCACCAGAACCAATGTCCTCAAACAACTTGATGCCGGTGCCGAGGCCATTATCGTACCGGATGTAAAGACCGTACAGGAATTGAAGGATCTGGTCCGTTATGCAAAGTATTATCCGCTTGGTGAACGCGGTGTCGCCTTTGCGAGAAAAGCAGGCTACGGCTTTGCGGACTGTACCCAGCATGGCCTGCAGAACTACTTCGATACAATGAACAATGAAACGCTTCTGATCCCGCAGTGTGAAACCAAGGAGTGTGTGGATATCATCGAGGATGTGGTCGCGGTGGAAGGCATTGACGGAATCTTCATCGGTCCGTATGACCTCTCCGCAAGCCTTGGTCATCCGGGAGACTTTGAAGCACCGGTGGTAAAGGAAGCACTGGAAAAGGTAATCAGAGCGGTGAAGGATGCCGGCAAGCTGCTCATGATCTTTACCTTTAATAAGGATGATGTAAAACGCTACTATGACATGGGCGCTGATGCGGTGGTCTACTCTTCCGACGTCAATGTTATGGTGAGTGCCTTCCAGAGTGATATCAAAGACATACAGGAATAACATGCATACAGAAAATCCTCCATTGCGGAGGATTTTTTAAGCGTGTTTCTGATCTGCGATGGACTCGGTCAGTTCGGCCAGTGTCTCCGCAGCCGCAGAGAGGGGACGGGAGCGGTCACGGATCAGACTGATATGCCGTTCCGGTATGGGTTCTTTCAGAGAGACTTCAAACACTTCACCGTTCTGCAGGGCAGGCTGCGCAAGCCGGCGGGGCAGAAAGCCGAGCCCGATATCATGGGCGACAAGGGGAAGGACCTGATCGGTCGTGGCGGCTTCAATCGGAGTCTGGTAAATCAGTCCGTGGGATTCAAACAGCCGTTTGTAAAACGAATAGGTTCCGGTATCCGGCGCCAGCCCGATCAGCGGGTAGCGTTCCAGATCATGAAGCGAGAGGGAAGTTGTTTTGAGTTCCGAAAACCGGTTTCCGGCAATCAGAATATCCTGCACCGAAAGCAGTTCGGTTTCCTTCAGGGAAGGAGATACCGTAAACGGAGAAGAGACGACTGCCAGTTCTGCAGTGCCGCGGTTTACCGCATCTGCGCCTTCATTGCTGGAATGGTTGAAGATCTGAATCCGGATGCAGGGATAGCGGCGGCTGAATTCCTGAAACACCCCCAGCATGAGCACATGCAGGGCAATCTCACTGACCGCAATTGAGACATGTCCGTTTTCCAGAGAGATGCTGCGCTGGACTTCGGTTTCACCGATGCGGATCTGTTCATAGGCGGCGGAGATATGCGAGTAAAGTGTTTCTCCTTCCGGTGTCAGAGTGACGCCGTTTCGGGAGCGCACAAACAGCTTGCAGCCGAGCTGTGCTTCCAGGCTGTTCATCGCCCGGGTGATGTTCGGCTGATTGCTGGAAAGAATCCGGGCAGCCTGCGTGAAACTGCCGTATTTGGCCGCATGATAGAAGATGCGGTAGTAATCGTAGCTGAATGCCATGAGACACCTCCATGTCGAAATGACATGATAATAATATCAAACATACGTTATGAACATTATTGAAAACAATGGA
>JAFOLE010000202.1 GCA_017419465.1 Solobacterium sp.
AAACCGAAGATACATAGAATCGCAATGCGCTGCATATATCTTAGAGAACGCATCGAAATTAGGAATCGATCTTTCCAATGTGATTGTTACAGCGGCGTGGAAAACGGAAGGTTATTGGTATCCTGTTCATGCCGAGATGACTGTGCGTGAATCAGCTGATGATGTTGATTCATTAAAGCGCCTGATCGAAAACGAGCTGGGTGTGCCGATTGAGGAACAGGTATGGAAATATGATGAACAGCACTGAACGGTCGGAAATATGGAAGCGTCTGCAGCAGGCGAAGATTCCGCTGCTGATCATGACAGTTGCCCTGTTGGCATTATTATTCACCGGGAGGGAAAGCTCTGAAAAAGCATCAACGTCATTTGACGACCAACAGGCGAAACCGGTTATCATAGCGGAAGAAGAGTCTCGCCTGGCCGAAACTCTTCAAGACATTGAAGGCGTTGGAAACGCAAGGGTGCTTTTGAGCATTCGAAAATCGGCACAAACGGATTATCTTTCAGACGAAGAAAGAACCGTGATTCTGTCTGCCGGCAGCGGAAGACAGGAGCCGATTGTGCTGAGAACAACGAGCCCGGAGTATCTTGGGGCAGTGATTGTTTGTGATGGGGGAGATGATCCTGATATCCAATGGAAGGTTCTTGAGGCCGTTTCGAGGTTTACGGGATTGCGGTCTGATCAAATTACAGTCCTTAAGCTTCGGACATGAAATGGAGGAATGATATGAAACAGCATTGGAAGCGGAATCTGACGGTACTGACCGTTGTTTTGTTTGTGGCGGCGGCAGTCTATTTTAACTGGTCTTATAATCAGCAATTTGGAGTTCCGGACGCGGACATGGTCATGGCAGAGGACGATGCGATGGATAAAGCGGATGTGAAATCCAAGGAAGAATCGGAACCCGGCGCGGACAAAGCGCAAGCAGAGCAATCCGCATCTGACTACTTTGCGCAGGCAAGACTGACAAGACAGCAATCCCGGGATGAGGCACTGAATCTGCTGGAATCTGCATCAAAAGCAGAGGGGGCATCACAGGAAACCATCGACAGTGCCTTGACCGCGATCGCAGCAATGGCGTCAGATTCCATGACAGAGACCAGAATCGAAAACCTCCTCTTGGCAAAGGGCTATGTCGACTGTGTCGCTTACATTACCGGCGACAGCATTTCCGTTGCGGTTCCGTCACCGCCGGAAGGCCTGACCAGCGCGCAGGTCGCAGCCATTACGGATGCGATTACATCGGACACAGACTTTTCCGCTTCACAGCTGAAGGTTGTGGAGGTGAAGTCTGAAACTTAATCTTCATAAGCGATTCTGCCGAACGAAACGGCAGAATCGCGCTTTTTCATTTTAGCTCTTTCTTTTTCTACTTGGGTGTGGTAATATATTATGAAATCATAGCAACAGGAGGATAACGTGATGCCTGATTATATTACATGCCAAGATGAGAAGGGTGTTATTCATATTTCGGAGGACGTGGTTCTTGCCATGGTTCGCGCTGCCGTTTCCGAGGTGGACGGCGTGGCCGGACTGGCGTCCTCTGCCGGGACGGAGCTTGCGGATCTGTTTGGTCTGAAGTCTGCTTCCAAGGGCGTCAAAGTTCAGATTGTTGACGGCGTTATTAATGTCGATACGATCATCACGGTGCGCTATGGCTGCAACACGATTGCGGTTGCCGAAGCGGTACAGAACGCAGTAACCACTGCGGTGCAGGATATGACCGGTATGGGCAAGCCTGTGGTAAACGTCCACATCTCCGGCGT
>JAFOLE010000203.1 GCA_017419465.1 Solobacterium sp.
ATTCGCCGTCTCCGGCATGCGCCTGGTAGCGGTGGAACAGGGCAAGGTCATTGCGGCGGCGTGGTCCGGCAAGGTCAAGACCGCTTCCACCATGGTCTGCCTCTGCCTGATGATGCTTAACATTCCTGAATGGCTGAACACGCTGTGCGTGATCGTAATTGTTGCGACAACGGTATACTCCGGAATTGAATACTTCATGAAGAATGCGGAAGTATTCAAAAACGCAGACTGAGAAGGCAGGGAGGAGTAACGCATGTTTAAGTACTTGCTTGTTGCGGTAATCAGTTACCTGTTCGGCTCCATTCCGTGGGCGCTTGTCATCGGCAAGGTGTTCTATCACAAGGACATCCGCCAGTACGGCTCCGGCAACCTCGGCGCTTCCAATGCAGGGCGCGTCCTCGGCAAGCCGGCCGCAATTGCGGTTACCGTGCTTGATGCCCTCAAGGCAGTCATCTCCATGGCAATCGCTTCACTGATTTCCAAAGACACCAACCTGATCGCCTTTGCGGGTGTGGCCTGCTGTATCGGTCACTGCTTCCCGGTCTTTGCACAGTTCAAGGGCGGTAAGGCGGTTGCGACAACCTATGGATATTTCCTGGGGCTTGTGATCTTCGTCAATCACAACTTCTTCTGGGGCTTCCTGTTTCCGGCAATTGCCTTCTTTGTGATTCTCTATCTTACGCGCATCGTATCCGTCTCCAGCATGGCTGCGGTCGGTCTTGAGGTGCTCGCAAGTTTCCTGATCATAAAGAATCCGCTGCCGGTATCGCTCTGTCTGCTTGTCATCTGGGCATTCATTGTCTACCGTCACCGCTCCAATATCGAGCGCATTAAAAACGGCACGGAGTCCAGGGTCAAATGGATGGGTCCGCTGCCCGGCGAAAAGAAATAAGGTTATTGAGAGAATCTGCAGGGAATGCAGGTTCTTTTTCTTTCTGCCCGGAAACAGACAATTTCCGCTTCATGGTGGTACAATAAATTCTGTATTGAAAGGGGATAAAATCACATGAAAAACTCAGCCACAAAGACAATCGTTGCGACAGGTCTCGGTGCGGCGCTGTTCATGGTTCTGTTCATGTTTGTAAAGGTTCCTTCACCGGTTCCTGAAACAAACCTGCAGATCGCGTACGGTGTATCCGCATTCTTCGCAGCACTCTTCGGCCCGGTATGCGGCTTCCTTGTCGCATTCATCGGCCATGCGCTCAATGACTTCATCAACTATGGTTCCCCGTGGTGGTCCTGGATCGTTGCGTCCGGTGTCTGCGCCATGGTGACCGGCTTTGCGTCAGGCAAGCTCGCACCGAAAATTGAAGAGGGCATTTTCGGTGCCAAGGAATCCATTACCTTCCTGATCTACACCGCAGTCGGACAGGCCATCGCATGGCTGCTCGTTGCGCCGGGACTGGATATCCTGCTCTACAATGAGCCGAAGGATCTTGTATTTGCGCAGGGTCTCGTCGCATTCATTCTCGACTTCATCTGTGCAGGTGTTATCGGTCTGCTTTTACTCAAGGCATATGCCGCAAGCAGAACCGGAAAGGGAAGCCTTTCCAAGGGCAAATGAGTTTCATAGCACAATCAGCCGCTGTGCATACGTGCATGGCGGTTTTCTTATGCCTTGACAATGAAATGCCCGGATCGGAATTCTCTGGTGAAAAAAAAGAAATAATCCGAACCATGGAAATGCCTGCGGAACGGCTTGAATAAAGGCGTTCCGTAAGATTGTGTGCATTTTCCATGCCCGGATTCCATTGACTTTGGAAACGTTCACATCCATAATTTAAGTAGTTGCCGGAACGTATGATGTATACACGATCAGCGCTCCGGATTATGCAGAAAATAAAACGTTCTGCACATAATTCTTTGACACTAAGGAGGTTTGAACAGAATTATGAAGAAGTTTTTCCAATTGTTGATGACAGGCGCAATGGCTCTTTCATTGACGGCATGCGGCGGCTCTTCCGCTCCTGCAGCTTCGGGTGACGCTGCAGCATCGGCAGACGCAGGCGGATCGACAACACTCGTTGTTTATTCTCCGAACTCCGACACCGAAGTAGACATGGTCATTCCGGCATTTGAGGAAGCTACCGGCATCAAGATCGAACTGGTTTCCGCAGGAACCGGCGAATGTGTTGAACGTATTGACGCGGAAAAGGAAAATCCGCAGGCTGACGTTCTCTGGGGCGGCATGAACTACGGTGTCTATGTCCAGCATCCGGATCTCTGGGCGGACTACACATCACCGAATGAATCCCTGATCGATGAAGCGTACCGTCAGGGTGATGTAAAGTGCTATACCAACTACATGCTTTCCGGCTCCGGTGCACTCATCATCAACAATAAGCTTCAGAAGGAACTCGGATTTGAAGTCAACGGCTATGCAGATCTTCTGAACCCGGTTCTCAAGGGCAAGATCGCTTCCGGCGACCCGACAAAGTCCTCTTCCGCATGGGCTGAACTCACAAATATGCTGCTGGTAATGGGTGACGAAGCATATGATGAGAAGGCATGGGAATATGTTGAACAGTTTGTTGCACAGCTCGACGGCATCCAGCTCGATTCCTCTTCCGCAATTTACAAGGGTGTAGCGGACGGCGAATACGCAGTCGGTGTCTCCTATGAAGATCCGTGCATCAAGATGCTCTCCGACGGCGCAGATGTTTCCGTTGTATATCCGTCCGAAGGTGCTGTATGGCTCCCGGCAGCGGTCGCAATCGTCAAGGGTGCTCCGCATGAAGACGCAGCGCAGAAGTTCGTAGACTTCCTGCTCTCCGATGAATGCCAGACACTGTATGCCGGCACAACGGCGCGTCCGACCAACACATCACTCCCGCTGACCAACGAGTTCATGAAGCCGTTCAGCGAGATCAATGTTGCGTATGAAGACATTCCGTTCTGCGCAGAGAACAAGACGGACTGGCAGGCTCGCTACGCTTCCATCCGCGACAAATAATTCTTAAATCATCACATCCATCGCATGGGCTGGTCCGATGATCAGCCCATGTTTTTGAACAAAGGGAAAGTAAGGGTAAACCACTATGAGTGTAAAGATTATCGTGAAGAACGCAGTGAAGAAATACGGAAACAACACCGTAATTCCGAATCTGTCGGTAGATATTAAAGAAGGGGAATTCTTCACCCTGCTGGGTCCGTCCGGCTGCGGAAAGACAACGCTGCTTCGGATGATTGCCGGTTTCAACAGTATTGAAGGCGGCGATATCTACTTCAACGAAAAGCGGATCAATGATCTTGATCCGGCGAAGCGGAACATCGGTATGGTGTTCCAGAACTACGCGATTTTCCCGCATCTGACCGTACGTGACAATGTTGCCTTCGGTCTCAAGCAGAAGAAGATGGACAAGAAGACGATTGCCGAGCAGACGGACAAGTTCATGAAGCTCATGCATATCGATGAGTATGCGGACCGCATGCCGGAACGCCTCTCCGGCGGTCAGCAGCAGCGTGTTGCGCTTGCCCGTGCGCTGGTCATTCAGCCGGATGTTCTGCTTATGGACGAACCGCTCTCCAACCTCGACGCAAAGCTTCGTGTGGAGATGCGTACCGTCATCAAGGAAATCCAGCATAACGTCGGCATTACCACGGTCTACGTTACCCACGACCAGGAAGAAGCGATGGCAGTCTCCGACCGCATCGCAGTCATGAATCTCGGTGAGATTCAGCAGATCGGTTCGCCGAAGACACTGTATCAGCGTCCGGCAAATCTCTTCGTTTCCTCCTTCATCGGCCGCACCAATATCCTGGAAGGAAAACTGAAGGTCGAAGGCGGAAAGGCCATCCTGTGTCTGGAAAACGGATATGAAACCGAGCTGACCAATGTCCGGGAAGAATGCCGCAAGGACCAGAATGTCAAAGTTTCGATCCGTCCGGAAGAGTTCGTGATCAATACCGAAGGAAAGGGCATCGAGGCGACAATTGATGACTCCGTATTCCTCGGTCTCAATACGCATTACTTCGTTACCACCAAAGGCGGCGTCAAGGCGGAAATCGTTCAGGAATCCCTGATCGACAGTATTCTTCCGCAGGGTATGAAGATCCATATGACGGTCAAGAGTGAAAAGATCAACGTACTGACGGAAGACGGTTCTGCCAATATTCTGACCGGTGTGCTCAACGACAAGCCGGAGTAAGCTGATATGTCTCCCACAAAGAAAAGATTTGATATCTGGACCGTCATATCGCTTGCTATTCTCGGCCTGTACGGATTGTTCCTGCTGTATCCGCTGTTCCGGCTTCTTCTGGAGTCGATATTCAAGAACGGCGCATTCACCCTGGAGTACTTCACAAAGTTCTTCTCCAATCCGTACTACGGCACAACGCTTGTGCATTCCTTTGCACTTTCCATTTCCGCCACGATATTCGCACTGATCATCGGCGTTCCGCTTGCCTACTTCTACAACATGTATGAGATCAAGGGCAGGGCGCTGCTTCAGATCATCATCGTGCTCTGCTGTATGTCGGCGCCGTTCATCGGTGCGTATGCATGGGTTCAGCTGCGCGGCAACAACGGTGTCATTACCCGCTTCATCGAAAGTCTGATCGGCCATAAGCCTCCCAGCATCTACGGTTTCCGCGGTATCGTCACCGTACTGTCGCTCCAGCTGTTTCCGCTGGTGCACATGCTGGTATCAGGTGCGCTGAAGAATGTCGATAACTCATTGCTTGAGGCATCCGAAAACATGGGCGTCTCCGGTGTGAAGCGCTTCTTCAAGGTCGTTATCCCGCTGTGCATGCCGACCATTCTTGCGGCAGCGCTGCTCGTATTCATGCGTGCATTCGCCGACTACGGCACACCGCTGTTGATCGGACAGGGTTATCAGACCTTCCCGGTCATCATTTACAACGAATACTTCGGTGAAACCGGAACCGACCATAACTTTGCGGCGGCAGTTGCGGTCATCGCAATCGTCATTACCGCGATCATCTTCCTGATTCAGAAGTGGGCATCCAACCGGTTTGAGTTCCACATGAACGCACTTCATCCGATCGAGATGAAGAAGGCGACCGGATTCAAGAATGTTCTGATTCAGCTCTATACCTGGGGTGTTGTGCTCCTTGCATTCATGCCGCAGGTGTATGTCATGTACTGCAGCTTCCGGGCTACCAGCGGAAAAATCTTCATCAAGGGCTTCGCGATGACGTCCTATCAGAAGATCGCCCGTGATGTCCCGCTTGCCATCCGGAATACCTTTGTCATCGGTATCATTGCCCTGGCATTAGTCGTTCTGCTTGCGGTTCTGATCGCATACCTTGTGGTACGCAGACGTTCCAAGCTCAACGATACGATCGATACGGCATCCATGATTCCGTATATCATTCCGGGTTCCGTTGTCGGTATTGCGCTGGTTATCGCATTCAACCGCAAGCCGCTTGTACTGACCGGTACCGCGTTCATCATGATTGTGGCGCTGTGCATCCGGCGTATTCCGTATACGATCCGTTCCTCAGTCGCGATTCTCCAGCAGATTCCGATTACGGTAGAGGAAGCCGCAATCTCACTTGGCTGTTCGAAGCTGGAAGCTTTCTTCAAGGCTACGCTTCCGATGATGGCAAACGGTGTATTGTCCGGTGCGATCCTCAGCTGGGTTACGATCATCACCGAGCTTGCGACCGGCGTTATCCTGTACAACCGGAATACGATCACCCTGACGCTTTCCATCTATACGATGGTATCCCGCGGATCGGACGGTCCGGCCGCCGCATATGCGACGATCCTGAATGTACTGACCGTAGTATCCATGCTTATATTTATGAAGTTCTCAAAGAACAAGGACATTTCGTTCTGATAAATCATCAGTAATGCGTATAATGTGAAAAGATGATTTGAAAGAAAATCTGGACACTGTGATTCACAGCATCCAGATTTTTTTGAGTACTTTTTTAACCTGGGCATTTTTATTGAAAATATCTCTGTCCGAGCCGGACACTTCAATTATCCGGTCAATAACCCATTCCTCACTTTGTGTATGATAGACTTCGTAATTCTCGGTAAACAGCTTCAGAGGAATTGTTTTAATCAGTTTCTTACTGGAGATTTCTCTTGTATAGCATATGTACCTTGTAATATATCCAAGCCAGTGAAGAACAGGTTCCGGATATTTTTTCCGGCCGTAACTGCTTTTCCCATATTCCTCATTAAGTTCATTGAAACAATCATCAATATCATAAGAAAGCAGATAGTCATTATAATTATCAAGCTTATCCGCAAAGCCGGAATGGAAAAATCTTCGAAGGAAAACCGGAGAAGAGCAATCAAGTCTGGAAGATGAGCAGGAGAAGATTTCTGCCTGATAGGAACATAATTTTGAGCCTGTATTATCAAATTCTTTCATAACAAAATTTCGTCAATGTATTTTCCCTTTCCTCTGAATTCCCGTTTGGCCATATCCAGTTTTGTCTGAATAATTCCACTGCGTTCGAGAGATGCTGATCTGGAACGTCTGCGTTCTTCATCGCACAGATAGAACCTGTCAAGGAAGTGTAATGAGTCAACTGCGTTCTGCGTTTTAAATACGTATTGTTTTCCAAGTCTGGAAACGGAAAGCGAATGAAGAGCCTGTTCGCTTGTAATATCACCATTGGAGAAAAGATTGAGGATTTCAAACATCTTATTATCCGCAATCGGCGCAGTTATGACATCGGCTTCTTCTGCACTGCGAATCAGTTCAGTGACAAGTGGATTATTCCTGTAACTGTTTAATTTATTTCGATAATAAGAGATCACCAGCATCCAATTCAGATCACAGTCGAAACTGCAGATCTTTAAGCCGGAAAGATCCGCTTTGAAAACATAAACGGATGAAGAATGATACTCCTCGACAAAACTGATTGCGGACGTCAGTATCCCGGAACAATAGAATCCATTTGACAGATCAGATGTCTTTCTTGAACCGTGTGGGTCAGGATATTCGATTCCACTTTTTGAGCCATGATAGAAGAGCTGCTCCTTACTATTGAGACTTTCAAGAAATATTTCATTCTTAGCGCTGGAAAGAAAATAACCGGATTGATAAATATAGGAATATGTTTTCTCAAGAACCGCCTCGGAAGGACCTTTCTCCAGCGAGTACAGTAAGGTTCTTCTGCTGATTCCGATTTTTGCGGCAAGTGAAGTCAGATCATTTCCGGTGATGTCGAGAATAAAGTCAATATCTTTTCTGAAGTTGTAATTCATAGCCAGATTATAATGCATCCTGATCCGCTTTACAACTTCTAGGTGCAATATTGCACTTAGAAGTTGTAAGGCATTTCTCCGCATGAAACAAAATCGGTTGCTGTAAAAGCAGCCGGTTGGGAAAAGAAATGAAACCTATAAGATGCGTTTATTCCGGATCACCCGGGAACCGGATACCGGCAGAAGCACGGAGACGGCACATGGTGTCCACAGTATTGCGGATGATTTCATGACGGCTGTCGATTTCTTCCTTTGCGTCTTCGAGGAACAGACGGGTCAGTTCTTCCACTTCATAGTACCAGCGGTCCGGATCCGGCTGATGGCTGTATACCTTCGTCTCTTCCTTCGTGCCAAGGGCGATCTCTGCCAGTCCGTTGGATCCGCCGTCGATCCGGATGAAGCCTTCTTCACCCTGGATCTGGAAGGCGTTCGTGCCCCAGGTATCCTTTGCGCCGGAACATACGGCAGTAAAGTCCGGATATTTGAGCACAGCGACACCGGACGTATCACAGCCGACACCCGGGAAGAAATTTGCGGTGTAGGTAGCCTCGTCCGGTTTTCCAAACAGCGCACAGCATAACAGCACGTTGTAGAAGTTGATGTCCATCAGGCATCCGCCGCCCATTTCCGGATTGAAGATGTTCGGCAGCTCGCCGTTTTTCAGATTGTCATAACGACTGGAATACTGACTGTAGCTTCCGAGCACGAGGCGGACACGTCCGACTTTGGGAAGATACATCTTAAGCAGTTTGAAGTTCGGAACGAACATCGGCGGAGCTGCCTCGATCAGATACAGTCCTTTTTCCTCCGCGATGGAGATCAGTTCCTCTGCCTGGGCAAGGGTTGTGGTGAACGGCTTCTCACACCATACATGCTTGCCCGCAAGCAGGGCCTGCTTCGCCTGTTCATAATGCAGGATGTTAGGTGAGGCGACATAGACCGTATTGACGCTCTCATCCCCCAGCATCTTCTCCAGACTGGTGTAGACATTTGTGCAGCCGTATTCATCGCCGAGCTGACGCGCCCGTTCGATCGTACGGGAGTAGACCGCCTTAAGGGAAACGCCTTCCACTTTCTGAACATTGTCGAGAATGTGATGAACGATCGGGCCGGAGCCGATGGTGCCGAGACATACTTCTTTCATGATTATCCAAACCTCCTGTGGCTTTCCTTTGCGCATGCGGTTGCCTCTTCGAGGATCTCCAGCACGCGGATCACTTCTTCATCTTTAATGCATTTTTCAGTTTTGCCTTCAATGGCCGCAAACAGACTGTCGTAGACACGCTCATAATGCGCGCAGCCGACCGGCCATTTTTCGTTAACGGTATTGCCTTCCGCATCCTTATAGGCCAGGGTTCCCCAGCGCTCTTCGGGAGCGGGGGAGGTACTGATCACATGGCGGCCGACAACCTTCTTCTTTCCGGAGTTATGCAGGACCGGCGGAAGAGAGAAGCTTCCGTTGGTGCCGTGCAGGATGAAGCGCGGCTGATCGATCAGGACACACATCGAGGTGCTGATCGTTACCTTGGAATTTCCGTAGAAGAAATCGATGTCGAAATAGTCATCGCCGCTTGCCGGATGGGCAATACTGCGGACATCATAGCGGACCTGATCGGGCATGCCGAAGTACCCGATGATCTGATCGGTCGTATGCACGCCAAGGTTGTATAAGGTGCCGAGTGTGTCATACCAGCCGTTGGGACGGAAGTAGTCATAATGACCTTCGAGACGCACGACCTTCCCGATCTTTCCGCTTTCGATGACTTCCTTCAGTGCCAGGAAATCTGCGTCAAACCGGCGGTTCTGGTTGGGCATGCATATCAGGCTTTTTTCCTTTGCCAGGGCGAAGACTTCTCTTGCCTCTGCGGCAGTCGGCGCAAACGGCTTTTCCACCAGGCAGTGCTTGCCGGCATTCAGCACCTGCTTTGCGTAGGGCACATGGAAGGCGTCCGGTGCGCTGATCGTTACGATGTCCACTTCCGGATCATTCAGGATCTGGTCCAGATCGGTTGTGAAGATGATTTCCGGGTAGAAAGGTTCATAGTCCGCAAACTGGGCAATATCCTGTTCGCGGCGGTAAACGTACTTGATTCTGGCGTCATCGCGGTGTTCCACATAAGGAATGTGGTATTCCCGCACACTGACACCGAAACCGATGTAGGCGATCGTATGCATAGATGATATTCCTTTCGGTTTTCTCTACTCCTAGTATATGACGAAGAAGATATGTACCGCCATGTATAATTCCGGTGTCTGAGAAAGGGAAGAAACGGAAAACAGGAACAGGAAACCACTTTGTTTCGCTGTATAATTTTTAAATACAAGGAAAAACAGAATTATGAACGACACAGTAATCGCCTTTCACAATTTCGGGTTTCAATACTATGAACAGTCAGAACCAACTCTTTATGACATCAATCTGGAGATTCATAAAGGGGAGAAGATTCTGATCGCCGGTCCCTCGGGAAGCGGAAAAAGCACGCTTGGAAACTGTCTGAACGGACTGATTCCCAACGCCTACCGCGGAACAATCACCGGTTCGCTGACCGTCGATGGCATTGATACAAAGAATGCGTCGCTCTTTGATCTGTCCCAGAAGGTCGGAACCGTTCTGCAGGACTCCGACGGACAGTTCATCGGTCTCAGTGTCGCAGAGGATATTGCCTTTGCGCTGGAGAATGACTGTATCCTCCAGGAAGAGATGAAGGAACGGGTTAAGAAGATCTCCCAGATCGTCGATATCGAACACCGTCTGGAAAACAATCCGCATGATCTGTCCGGCGGACAGAAACAGCGGGTATCCCTGGCCGGTGTCATGGTCGGGGATGCGGACATCCTGCTGTTTGATGAACCGCTGGCCAACCTGGACCCGAAGACCGGCAAGGTCGCCATTGAACTGATCGATGAGATCTGTGATTCCGGCAAGACCGTCATTATCATTGAACATCGTATTGAGGATGTGCTGCACTGCCCGATCGACCGGATGATTCTGATCAGCGACGGCCGCATTGTGGCGGATGATACGCCGGACAACGTGCTGGCGCAGAATATTCTGACCGGGCACGGCATCCGTGAACCGCTGTATCTGACCGCATGCAGGTATGCGGGAATCGATATTACAGCGGATATGAAGCCGGCTTCCCTGAATACGCTGGATATGAGTCGGTGTGCAGAGAAACTTCTGAAATGGCATGAATCCAATCCCGATATGGCAGAGGAACCGGAACGGAAGCCGCTGCTGGAAATCAACGACATTACCTACAGCTATGACGGCAAGGTAACGGTTCTGAATCATGTCAGCGCAACGGTTAACGAAGGGGAGATGATTTCCATCGTCGGAAAGAACGGCGCCGGAAAATCCACCCTGGCGCATATTCTGACCGGCTTTATCGTGCCGGATTCCGGAAGCGTTGTGATGAACGGGACCGATCTGTCGCAGTTTACCGTTTCGGAACGTGCGGAATACATCGGCATCGTGCTTCAGAACCCGAATCAGATGATCTCGCAGACGATGATCTATGACGAGATCGCACTTGGATTACGGATCCGCAAGGTTCCGGAGCCGGAGATCGAAGAGCGGGTCATGCGGATCATGAAGATCTGCGGCATTGACGAGTTTAAAAAATGGCCGATTGCGGCACTGAGCTTCGGACAGAAGAAGCGTGTCACGATTGCCTCGATCCTGGTACTGAATCCGAAAGTGCTGATTCTGGATGAACCGACGGCCGGACAGGATTACCGGCATTACTCGGAGATCATGGAATTCCTGAAGGAACTGAATGAAAAAGGACAGACGATCATTCTGATTACACATGACATGCATTTAATGCTGGAATATACCGGACGGGCCATCGTACTCTGCGAAAGCGAAAAGCTCGCCGACCAGAAGGCATACGAAGTGCTCTGCGATCCCGATCTCAGTGAACGGGCAAACCTGAAGGAAACCTCGCTGTTTGAACTGGCGCAGAAGGCAGGCATCCCCGAACCGGAAGCGTTTGTGGAACGTTTCATCCGCTATGAAAGGAAGGTGAAGGACAATGAAACAGAAACTGTTCTCGTACAGTCAGCTTGATACCTTTGTCCACCGCCTGAGCGGTCTTACCAAACTGGTCTGCTTTATCCTGCTGACCACATCGGTGATGTTAACGTATGACATCCGGATCATTGTCGGAATCATGATCCTCTCACTGATCATGATGAATATCAGCAGGATCCGGTTCTCCCAGATCCGGCTTATGCTGGTGTATGTTCTGATCTTCCTGGTGACGAACTTCATCCTGACCTTCCTGTTTTCGCCGCTCTACGGCGTCGAAATCTACGGAACACGGCATGACCTGTTTCCGATTTTCGGACGGTATGTGGTCACCCTGGAACAGCTGTTCTATCAGATCACCAAATTCTCCAAGTATCTGTCCGTCATTCCGCTCGGCATGATCTTCATCTTCACGACCAACCCGAGTGAGTTTGCGTCTTCGCTGAACCGCATCGGCGTCAGCTATAAGATCGGCACTTCGCTGTCCCTGACGCTGCGGTACTTCCCCGATGTCGCAAGAGACTACCATACGATTTCTCTTGCCCAGCAGGCACGGGGACTGGAGATGACCTCCAAGGCAAAACTGACCAAACGCATCCGCAGTATCGCGGCGATTCTGATTCCGCTCATCTTTACGACGATTGACCGGATCGAGCTGATTTCCAATGCGATGGATCTGCGCGGGTTTGGCAAACACAAAAAGCGCACATGGTATGCAATGCGTCCGCTGAAGAAGGAAGACTATCTTTCCATGGCGGTATGCCTTGCGGTGCTGGCGATTACGCTGTATGTGCGATTTGTTGTGAATAAGAGCTTTTTCTACAATCCGTTTATCTGAGGTGACAAAAAATGAGTGAACGTAAAATCATGGTCTTCCAGACCGACTTTGGCTGTAAGGACAGCACGGTTTCCGCTATGTACGGTGTCGTCAAGAGCGTTGACCGGAATCTTGAAATCATTACCGGCACGCATGACCTGCCGCCGTTTGATATCTGGAGTGCATCGTATCGCCTCTGGCAGGCAATGCGCTTCTGGCCGGAAGGCACCGTCTTTGTCTCGGTCGTTGACCCGGGTGTCGGCACCGCGCGCAAAGCATGTGTTGCATTGACGGAAGACGGCTATTATATCGTGACGCCGGACAACGGCAGCCTGACGCATGTCCTGCACGACAACGGCATTAAGGAAGTGCGTGAAATTGATGAGACCGTCAACCGCCTGCGCGGAAAGGGAACCGACGGAACCTCCGTATTCCACGGACGGGATCTGTTCGGATACTGTGCCGCAAAGCTTGCGGCGGGAATCATCTCCTTTGAGGAGGTCGGCCCAGTCTATGACGTGTCACAGATCGTGACGCTTCCGGTGGAAGAACCTTCCGTAAACGGCGATGAAATCACCGGCATCATTGAAATCGATGACCCGAACTTCGGAAACCTCTTTACGAATATTCCGACGGAGATGCTTACCGCAATGGGCATTGATTACGGGGAATCGATGCGGATCCAGATTCTGTATGAAGACGACATCGTCTTTGAACGCACCATGCCGTTTGTGAAGACCTTCGGCGATGAAGCGGAAGGCAAGCCGGTGCTTTACAACAATGAACTGCTCAAGCTGTCGCTTGCGGTATCGCAGGGAAGCTTTGCGGAGCGGTTCCATATCGGCTTCGGAGGCGGATGGAAGATTATCGTCCGGAAAGACGGATGAAGCCGGCAATCCTGATTCAGACGGACTTCTCAACGACCTGGAGTGCCGTTGCGGAAATGAAGGGCGTCATGAAGATCGTCGATCCCGAACTTGAGATCGTCGACCTCACGCATGACATCAAAAAGTTTGACCCGTGGGAGGCATCGCTCTCCCTGGCCGCAACCGAGCCGTACTGGCCGATGGGCACGATCATTGTCTCTGTGGTTGACCCGGGTGTCGGCACCGAACGCAAGGCGTGTGCCGCAAAGCTCAACGACGGCACGATCGTCATCACCCCGGATAACGGAACCCTGACGCATCTTCTGCATTCCCCGGGTGTACGGGAAGTGCGCGAGATCGATGAAAGCGTCAACCGCTACCGCGGCGGCGATCATTCGGAAGTGTTCCATGGCCGTGACCTCTTCGGATATACCGCCGCAAAGCTGGCATCCGGACTGATTACCTTTGAGGAAGTCGGTCCGCAGTATCCGATCGTCGAGATCGTGGAATGCGAGGAGTATTACAGCCGTCCGGTGTTTACGGAAGGCTTTGCGGAAGGGTTTATCCTGACGGGAGTGCGTCATTACGGCAGTATCAGTCTGAATATCACCAGCGAGGCATTTGCGACCTGCGGCTTCAAGCTGGGTGAAATGGTCCGCGTACTGATCCGCCATGAAGGCAAAGGCATCTTTGCGCAGAGCGTCCGCTATTGTAAGGCATTCGGTGATGTGAAGGAAGGCGAACCGCTGTTATATGCGGGGTCTTCCGGCTGGCTGTGTCTTGATGTAAACAAGGGCAGCTTTATGGAACAGTACGGTGTGGAAACCGGAAAAGACTGGATCGTAACGATCCGCAGGGAGGATAGTGAATCATGAATCATCTTCTCGTACTGCAGAGTGATTTCGGACTCTCCGACGGCGCGGTCGCCGCAATGGAAGGCGTTGCGCTCAGCGTGGATCCATCACTGCGTCTCTACAGCCTGACGCATGAGATTCCGCCGTTTGATACCTATGAAGCATCCTACCGGTTATTACAGGCGGTGCCGTACTGGCCGGAAGGTTCCGTGTTCGTATCGGTGGTTGACCCGGGTGTCGGATCGGCACGGCGCAGCTGTGTCGCAAAGACCGTGACCGGACAGTATATCGTAACGCCGGACAACGGCAGCCTGTCCCATATTGCGCGGGTCATCGGAATCGAAGAAGTCCGGGAGATCTCAAAAGATGAACGGCGTGCCGGAAGTCAGTTCACCCAGACGTTCCATGGCCGTGATGTGTATGCGTATATCGGTGCCCGGCTTGCGGCGGGAATCCGGAAGTTTGAGGAGATCGGCGAACCGTATGATGTGAAGGATGTGGTCATGCTGGAGATGCCGGAAGCGAAGTTTGAGGATGGGGTTCTTACCGGAACGATTGAAACCCTCGACGTGCGTTTCGGAAGTCTCTGGACAAATATCTCTTCCGAGCTGTTTGCGCAGCTCGGGGCGGAGCGGAAGGATCTCATTGATATTTCCATCTATAACGGAGACCGCAAGGTGCACCGCTCCTTTGTGACCTATGCACTGACGTTCGCGGATGTCGAGATCGGTGAATCGCTGATCTATGTAAACTCCATGAACCACATGGCCGTTGCGATCAACCAGGGAAGCTTTGCGGATGCGTATCACATCGGTACCCGCAACGGATGGAAGATCACAATGAAAAAAGCATCGGGCCGCTGATATACCGGACGGACCGACCTGAAAAACGATATTGTTTCTGAACTCAATCAGGAGGATTCCCGGTTGAGTTTTTGGTTATTCCTGCATGAGCGGGTATTCGTACAGATCAAAGTCCGTCCATCCGGTGTCTTCATAAAACATCGGGAGGGTATGACGGTACTGGAATCCCATCGAACGATACAGCTGTTCCGCACTCCGGTTGCCGTTCAGTACATCGAGACGGATCACTTTCTGACTGTGCATTCGGGCATAATCGATTGCAAACTGAACGAGCTGTTTTGCATACCCCTTCTTCCTGCAGGAGGGCCGGACCGCCAGTGCATGGATTCCGGTCGCCTCATGTTGCGCTGCCGTTACCGGCCACTGAAAGTTATTGTAGGAATCGTTGAATTCATGATTCAGCACCATGGCGCCGACGATTGTATTGTCTTCGACCGCAATGAAAAGCTCCCCGTTCTGAATGGAATCCTTCAGAAAATCAGGTGCCGGATATACATCCTTCTTCCAGCCGACACTGTCACTGTCATCCCCGACCGCATCGATCACATCCCAGTAGAAGGCTCTGACGTCCGGAAACTCTCCGGGCTCCGCCGTTCTGATGTTCACATCTTTCACCATTGTTCTCAATATAACCGCATGTATGGTTATCCTGCCAGAATCATGCCCGGTTTCCGTCCTTCGGGAATCGATGATGCGTGCGGCATGGTAAAATCAAAAAAGTACGAAGAATAGATTCTCCTGACTGAACCGGCTGATCAGAATCGAACTGTTTATAAAGGAGAACCTGACATGCATGACCTGCGTGAATGGTTCTTTTTTCATGTGCCGAAACAAAAGGCAGTGCGGTCACCCAACCGCACTGCCTGTGATTTAAAACGTAGTAACTGAGGGAAGGGGAATCAGAACTGAACGAATGCCGGTGTGTCAGCCGGAGCGTCCAGCAGCTTCTTCATATCATCATCGAGCTTCAGCAGCGTGATGGAGAAGCCTTCCATGTCGAGCGATGTCATGTAGTTGCCGACGAGGGTCTTGTAAACCTTGATGCCCTTGCCTGCGAGTACTTCGGAGACATGCTTGTTCGCAACGTAGAGTTCCATCAGCGGAGTGCCGCCCATGCCGTTGACCATGACTGCGACTTCGTCACCGTCATTGTAGATTCCCTCTGCGAGGATCTTGTCGAGCAGCTGATCGGAGATGCCGTTGACAGTGCTGATCTTTTCACGGTGAGTACCCGGTTCACCATGGATACCGATACCGATTTCGATTTCATCTTCCGCAAGGTCGAAGCTCTTCTTGCCGGCAGCCGGAACGGTGCAGGCTTCAATTGCCATACCCATGGAACGAACGTTTGCGATAACCTTTTCCGCAACTGCCTTGACGTCAGCGAGCGATCCGCCTGCTTCAGCGCATGCGCCTGCGAGCTTGTGAACGAAGATGGTTCCTGCGATACCGCGGCGGCCGGTTGTCCATGTGGAGTTTTCAACCGCAACGTCATCTGCGACAACGACCTGGTCAACTTCGATGCCTTCGTCTCTGGCCATGTCCGCTGCCATCTCAAAGTTCATTACATCACCCGTGTAATTCTTGATAACGAGCAGTACACCCTTACCGCCGTTGGCAGCTTTGATTGCCTCATAGACCTGGTCCGGTGTCGGGGAGGTGAATACTGCGCCGGCTACTGCCGCGTCCAGCATACCTTTTCCGACGAATCCGCCGTGTGCCGGCTCATGGCCGCTTCCGCCGCCGGATACGAGAGCTACTTTGCCTTCGGAACCGCCGGCACGGACAAGAACCTCAAGTCCGGGCAGCCGCTTTACATACTTCGGGCAGGCAGCTACCATGCCATCCAGCATTTCGTTTACTACATTGTCGACTTCGTTAATCAGTTTCTTCATACAATTATCTGACCTCCTTTAAACTGATAAACTATGGCGTTTATGAGACGCCCTAGCTGTGAGAACACAGCTTTGATCCAAATCAGGACTGAATTTTATGAAACTCCCGTGTCTTTTCGGTTTCTTCCAGAACCTTTTCAAACGGACTTCCGATGGATGCCTCCACGGCCGCGATCACTGCGCCTTCGACAATCGGCGCATCCGCAAGCTGAACCTTCACCGAACCTTCCAGCATGTCGATTGCCATTTCCGCGCTGATGACACCGCTGCCAAGATCTGCCAGGACAACGACACCGTCGCCGGAGTCCACGTCCTGGATGGCTTCCATGATGCGTACGGGATCGGTTCCGATGGTCTTGTCTTCAAGACCTGCGGCACAGCGGATGCCTTCAAATCCCTGCGCCATTTCAAGGGCGAGGTCTTTGATTCCTTCCGCAATCTTCCAGCTGTGGGATACCAGTACGATACCGACCATAATTATGCTTTCAGGAAATCACGGACTGTTTCGAGGGTCAGGGTAGCGGATGTGGCACCCGGATCCTGATGACCGATGGAACGGTCGCCGAGGTAGCTTGCACGTCCCTTGGTGGCGCGGATGGTCTTGGTGAATTCAATGCCTTTGTGAGCTTCTTCAATCGCCGCATCCAGCGCTGTCACGAGATCTGCGCCTTCCGCAACTTTTGCATGATAGGTTTCACATGCCGGAATCAGCGCATCCAGCATGGTCTTCTCACCGCGCTCTGCCTTACCGCGCTTCTGAATACCTGCGATTGCGACATCGAGGATCTGTCCGAAGTCTTCGGCGGTCAGTTCGGTTTTGCCTGCCATGACCTTTCCCGCTTCCATGTATGCAGTGCCGTACAGCGGTCCGGAAGCGCCGCCGACGGTGGACAGCAGTGTCATGCCCGTCTTCTTGAGGGCAGCACCGATGTCGGTTTCATCCTGGGAGAGCTTCTCTGTTACCGCATGGAATCCGCGGGCCATGTTTACACCGTGGTCAGCGTCGCCGATTTCACGGTCGAGGTCCGTCAGGAAGTCCTTGTTGGCCTGGATGGTGTCATTGATCTTCGCAATACATTCATAAACTCTGCTTGGCATTTCGTTTTTCCTCCTTATCCTGAATCTGTCGTTGAAAACAATTCTGTCAGCCGATGATACTGTATTGGTCTTCTGCGCAGAATTCTGCACAGTCGATACCGGGGTAATGATTCAAAACAGGTTATATGACGATAAAATCTGCAGTACCTGTTGTTCACAGTCCTGCAGGGTTGTCGGATTCAGCCCAAAAGTTCCTTGTCTTTTGATACAAAATGATACATAAAGTGTGCCTGTTCTGTGTCGCTTCTAAATTCATTCTACTCCTTAAAAAAACGGTGTACAAGCATGGTGATTAAAAACCGGCCGACAGATCGCTGAGAAGCGGAAAAAAGCGGACAACCTGGTGATTGTCCGCATGAATGCGTTGAAATTTGTTCTGATTACAGGGAAGCCTCGAGTTTTTCGCGGATCGCTCTGATGAAGTCAAGGCTGTTCACCTTTGTGACATTTTCGAGGGTGGTGATCGCCGCAAGATCGCCGGTCATTGTGCCGGAGGCGATCGTATCCAGGGTTGCGGCTTCCAGCTTGTCCGCAAACGCCATCAGATCACTGTTTCCGTCAAGCTCACCGCGCTTGCGGAGGGCACCGGTCCAGGCAAAGATCGTTGCGACGGAGTTCGTGCTGGTCTCCTCGCCCTTGAGGTGTTTGTAATAATGACGCTGTACGGTGCCGTGCGCTGCCTCATATTCATAACAGCCGTCCTGGGAAACCAGTACGGATGTCATCATGGCAAGCGAACCGAAGGCGGAGCTTAACATATCCGAGAAGACATCGCCGTCATAGTTCTTGCATGCCCAGACAAAACCGCCCTGGGAACGCATGACGCGTGCTACCGCATCATCGATCAGTGTGTAGAAATAGGTCAGGCCTTCCGCCTCAAACTGCGCTTTGTATTCATTGTCATAGACCGTCTGGAAGATTTCCTTGAACTGACCGTCATAGGTTTTGGAAATCGTATCCTTGGAAGAGAACCAGAGATCCTGTCTTACGCTCAGCGCATAACTGAAACAGCTGCGCGCAAAGCTTGTGATGGACGAATCGAGGTTATAGGTTCCCTGCAGTACGCCGGGTCCTTCAAACGCAAAGATCGTCTGTTCACTGACGGTTCCGTCTTCACTTTCAAACACGAGTTTTGCGGTTCCTTTTCCGGGAACTCGGAATTCGGTGTTTTTGTATACGTCGCCATAGGCATGACGGGCAATCGTGATCGGCTTCTGCCAGCGGGATACCACCGGAGAGATGCCTTCACAGAGAATCGGCGTGCGGAATACGGTTCCGTCCAGGATTGCACGCAGGGTGCCGTTGGGACTCTTATACATCTTCTTCAGATGATATTCGTCCATGCGTGCCGCATTCGGCGTGATCGTGGCGCATTTTACGCCGACCCCGTATTTACGGATCGCATTGGCTGCGTCAACGGTGATCTGATCGTCGGTCTCATCGCGCTTGGGGAGGCCGAGGTCATAATATTCTGTGTTCAGGTCGATATACGGTGTTAACAGTTCATCCTTGATCATCTGCCAGAGAATGCGTGTCATTTCATCGCCGTCAATCTCGACAAGCGGTGTGGTCATCCGGATCTTTTCCATATGAATTACCCCTTATTGGTTTGTACTTTATCACCGAAGGGCACATCCCCGCAACTGACGGTGCGCGGCAGAAATAAAAAAACACTGTCTCTCCAAGACAGCGTTTTTGACATTATGCCTGAACCGGGAATGCAAATGCGGCAGCGGTTCCGTTCTTCAGCGGATTTCTGCGGCACCAGTCCGCAATGTCCGCGAATGTCTTTACCACATTGTAATCAACGGATTTCCAGCTGTTTCCGGCACCGTGGGCATACAGGAAGTCCTCCACGCCCATGCCTGCAGTCTCTTCCGGAATCAGCGTCATGGACGGCAGGTTGTCGTCGAGACGGTTCCAGCCGAGGATCAGACCTTCCTCTTCGGGGAGCGGTTCCCGGTGGAACGCAGACATCCAGTCGCGGCTGTGATTCATTCCCTTCACAGAGAATGTATTTCCGACAAACAGCTTTCCTTCCTCATCCCGGTAAAGGGTAATAATATTCCGGAACTCATCCAGATTGTCCTTGAATTTAACTACTGTACTCATATAACTTTTGAAACCTCCTTTTGGATCATTCCCTATTTTTGTCCTCCGGTCAGGGCTTGTCCATACCTCTTTGGAAAGGTTTTTGGCCTGTATGGGGTTACAGAAAAAAAGTATCCGCTTCCAAAAGAAACCGCTTTCGCATGCAAATAGCATTCTCCGGTTGATTCCCTGTGGAGGAATCCGGGCTTTTAATTTATACTTATTAGGCGTGATTACAGGAGATACACGACTATGGCAGAAGAAATCAGAGAACAGAATGAAGAAGAAGTAAACCTGAACCGGAACTTCATCTACAACTTCATTGAAGAAGATATTGCGCCGGGAGGACAGTTTGAAGGAAAGACCGTGCACACACGGTTCCCGCCGGAGCCCAACGGTTATCTGCACATCGGCCACTGCAAGGCCATCTGCATTGACTTCGGCATGGCGGAGAAATTCAACGGTCTGTGCAACCTGCGTATGGATGACACCAACCCGGCAAAGGAAGACACCGAGTATGTCGATGCGATCAAG
>JAFOLE010000204.1 GCA_017419465.1 Solobacterium sp.
GCTGTGCGAACTTGCCAAAGGAAAGAACAAGGTTGTGATCGTCACCAGCGACCATACCCGTGCCGTCCCCAGCAAGATCACCCTTCCGCTTGAACTTGCGGAGATCCGCAAGGGAAATCCGGATGCGGACATCACGATTCTGATCGCGACCGGTCTCCATCGTCCGACGACGCCGGAAGAACAGCGCCGCATGTTCGGTGATGAGATCGTCGACAACGAAAAGATCGCCGTAAACATGGCATTCCAGCCGGAAGACTATGTCAATATGGGAACCCTCCCCTCCGGCGCCGAATTCCACGTCAATCATCTGGCGACGGAATGTGACCTGCTCATCTGCGAAGGCTTCATCGAGCCGCACTTCTTCGCCGGTTTCTCCGGCGGACGCAAGAGCATCCTGCCGGGCATCTGTTCACAGGAAACCGTCAACGAGAACCACTCCTACAAGGCAATCGCCAGCAAATACTCCAAGACCGGAGTTCTGGAACATAACCCGATCCACGAGGATATGGTATGCGCCGCACGGATGGTCAACGTACAGTTCATTCTCAACGTTGCGCTGAATGCGGAAAAGAAAGTTATCGCCGCGTGGGCCGGTGACCTCGAAGAAGCACACGCCCAGGGTGTTGCCTTCATCCGTGAATGGTCGCAGTGCCCGAGCATTACCGGTGACATCGTCGTCACCAGCAACGGCGGCTACCCGCTCGATCAGAACCTCTATCAGAGCCCGAAAGCAGTCGCAACCGCAGAAGCGTGCGCTGGGGAAGACGGCGTCATCATCATGTGCTGCAGCTGCGCAGACGGCATGGGCGGAACCCACTTCGAACGGCTGATTCAGATGGGAACACCGGAGGAAATCGATGCGTATCTGTCGAAGATTCCGCCGAAGGAAACCATTCCGGAACAGTGGTGCCCGCAGATCTACGCCAGAATCCTGCATAAGCACAAGATGATTCTTGTCACAACGTATCTCGATCCGGAAACCGTGAAGCGCTGCAATATGATTCCGGCAAGCACACCGGATGAAGCGCTTGAGATCGCGTACCAGATGAAAGGCAGAGATGCCAGCGTTGTCGTCATCCCGGACGGTGTCAGTGTCCTGGCAGTTGCGCCGGAATAATACAGGAGGCATTCGTAATGGAAGAGCTGAAAATCGCATTAAAGGTCAACGATCTCGACAATGTCGCCACGATCTTCGCAAACGGAATCAAGGACGGCACGGAAGTTGAGATCCGTGACAAGCGCGGAAACAAGGAACTTGTCACTGTCATCGGCGATGTCCCCTACGGACACAAGATTGCCGTAAAGGACATTCATGTAAACGAACAGATCACCAAATACGGCGAAGAAATCGGCATCGCAACGCATGAAATCAAGAAAGGCGAATACGTACACGTACACAACCTCGACAGCATGCGCGGACGCGGTGACTGGGAGAAGGAGGAAAAGCAATGACCACATGGTATGGCTACCGCAGACCGGACGGCTCTGTCGGATCCAGAAACTTTGTCGCAGTGATTCCTGCCGTCACCTGTGCCAATGATGTCGCCAACGCGATCTGCCGTGAAGTACAGGGCACCGTTACCTACATGCATCATCAGGGATGCTGCCAGCTGCCGCCGGATCTCGACCGTGTTACCGAAACACTGATCAGCCTCGGCAAGAGCCCGAACGTCGGTGCAGTTCTGATCGTCAGCCTCGGCTGCGAAGGAACCGACCACGCAAGAATGTATGAAGAACTCAAGGCCACCGGAAAACCGACCGAGATCATCCACATTCAGGAACTCGGCGGCGTATCCAAGGCAATCCGCATCGGAACCGATATCGCCCGCCGTCTGGTCATGGAAATCAGCGGCATCCAGAGAGAACCCGCCGATGTATCCGAAATCATCATGGCAATCAAGTGCGGCGCATCCGATACCACAAGCGGAATGGCTTCCAACTGTGTCATCGGTTATGTCGCGGATAAACTCGTCGATCTTGGCGCAACGGTTATCTTCGGCGAAACCACCGAATTCCTCGGCGGTGAACACCTGCTCGCAAAGCGTGCGGTAAACGAAGAAGTCGGAAAGAAGATCTTCCAGATCGTCAATGAAATGGAAGAGCGTGCCAAGAGCATCGGCTGCGATATGCGCAGAGGACAGCCGACACCGGGCAACATCGCCGGCGGTCTCTCCAGTATTGAAGAAAAGAGCCTTGGCGCAATCGTCAAGAGCGGCACCCGTCCGATCCAGGGTGTTCTGGAATATCCGGAACATGTCACCACACAGAAAGGTCTCTGGATCAAGGATTCCCCGGGAAGAGAACCGGAAATCCTGACCGGCATGGCCGCAACCGGAGCACAGTTCATGTGCTTCTCGACAGGCCGCGGAGCCCCGCAGGGATTCCCCAGCATGCCTGTCATCAAGATCTGTGGAAATCCGAACACATTTGAAAACATGAAGGACGACATGGATCTCAACGCCGGACTGATCATTACCGGCGAAAAAACAATTGAGGAAGTCGGCGAAGAGGCCTTCGCATTGTTACTCGAAGTACTGAACGGAAGGATGACGAAGAACGAGGCGATTCAGTATTTCAGTGCAATCGATATTCACTGCCTTGGGCCGGTTATCTAAAACAAAGGATTTAATTTGAAAGGGGAAAATTATGAATCCAGTATTAGCAATGCTCATCGGTATCATCCTCATGATGCTCATGATCATCTTCACGAGAATGCATGCATTCCCGGCAATGATCATCTCCGCAATCCTGATCGGTATTCTCTCCGGAAATGCACTTCTGGTCGGAACCGGAAATGAAGGCGGCAACCTTCTCTCTGTCGCAGTCAACACTGTAACAGGCGGATTCGGAAGCACCATGACTTCCATCGGTATCGTCATCGGTTTCGGTACCATCATGGGTATCTTCATGGAAAAGAGCGGCGCCGCAAAGCGTATGGCTCTCACCATCCTCAAGAAAGTCGGCGTTAAGAACGCAGATGTCGTTCTCGGTCTCACCGGCTTCGTCGTATCCATCCCGGTCTTCTGCGACAGCGGATTCGTCATCCTGTCCTCGCTCGCAAAAGAGTTCTCCCGTCTGACCAAGAAGTCCATGGTCTGGCTCGGCGGAATCCTCGGTATGGGTCTCTACATCACTCACTTCATGGTTCCTCCGACACCGGGCCCTCTGGCTGTTGTTGGCACCTTCCAGCAGAACGGAATCAATATTGACCTCGGTATGTTCATCATCTGCGGTCTCCTGTTCTCCATCCCGCTATTCATCTGCGCAATCTACGTCTTCCGTTATTTCGGAAAGAAGTATGAAGGCCAGTTCGTTGTACCGTCTGACATTGACCGTTCCCAGTACACCGATGCACAGCTCAAGGTTCTTGACCGCATCGAAGACAAGCTGAATGCCGGCAAGGAACTCGAGAACTCCGATTTCGAAGAACTTCTCTCCACAGAGAATCTTCCGGGCGCAGGCATCTCATTCACCATCCTGCTTCTCCCGGTTGTCCTCATTCTCCTCAACACCCTCGTCGGGCAGACCGGTCTCAAGGCTACCGGCTTCGGTCAGTTCATTCAGTTCCTCGGAACTCCGATCATCGCTCTGTTCATCTCCCTCTGCATCGGCGCATTCGGCCTTGCGAAGGATCTCGATAACAAGACCGTTGTCGGCATGATGGGCGACGCCTGCAAAGACGCAGGTCCGATCGTATTCATTACCGCTGCCGGCGGTGCGCTCGGTGCTGTTGTCAAGGCTACCGGTGCTGCACAGATCATGGCTGACGCAATCGTTAAAGCAGGTATCCCTGCCATCCTCGTTCCGCTCCTGATCGGTACCATCATGCGTTTCCCGCAGGGTTCCGGTACAGTCGCAATGATCACCGGTTCCGCGATCATCGCTCCGATGATGGCTACTCTCGGAATCAACCCGTATCTCGCAGCGATGGCTGTCTGCCTTACCGCTATGATGCCGTCGTTCCTGAACGACTCCTACTTCCACGTTGTTACAAACTTCTCCGGCATGGATATCAATACCTCGCTGAAGACATGGACACTGTCCACGATCATCATCCCGATCTTCGGATCCATCCTGATCGTCATCCTCAGCCTGATCTTCCATTGATCTCAATAATTCAAAACCAGGGAATTCATTCGAACTCCTCAGAAAACCGATCCGGGGATTCCGGGTCGGTTTTCTTCTCAGTCATATTCTGCGGAGGTAACAATCATGACAGTGCAGCGGAAACCGGTAATGACCATGAGCCATCAGGTCTATCAGATTCTCAGAGAAGAGATTGTCTCCGGTGTATATAAACCCAATGACTGGCTCCAGGAAAAGGAGCTTGCGGCGAAACTGGAAGTCAGCCGCAGCCCGGTGCGTGAGGCGCTTCGCCTTCTCGCCGCAGACGGCCTTGTCCGGGAGATCCCGAACAAGGGCATGTTTGTCCGGGCATTTACACCGAAGGAAATCACCGAGATCTTTGAAGTGCGGACCATGCTGGAAAGCCACGCGATCCGTGCCCTGCACGGCCGGATCAGTAAGGAACAGAAAGAACAGTTTCTGAAGATCCGGGATGATCTCTCCCGCTTCCACCGGGAAAATGATCTGGAACAGTACATTGAGACGGATTCCGTATTCCATCGCTATCTTGTGGAGTGCACCGGAAACAGTATCCTCATTGACCTCTATCGGAAAGTGCGGACGATGAACATGCTGTTCCGCATCTTCTCCCTCTCCACAAAAGAGCGGTTCGATGAATCACAGGAAGAACACGCCGCCATCATCAATGCCCTGCTTTCGGATGATACGGAAACCGCAGTTTCCATAAACAACCGTCATCTGGAACTCGCAAAGGATACGGCGATTGCACACATTCCATTTGAAAAGAGCGATTCGTAAGCGAACCGCCCTTTTTTCATTTGGTATGAAGTGCTTCCTTCTGCCGGTTGATTTCCGCCATGTTTCCGATGAAAACCGCCGCAAGTGCCCATAGTGCACCGATCATTCCGGAAAGCCATGTATTCTTTGAGACCAGGCATACGATAATGCCTACCGCAATTCCAAACAGGATTCCGCTGATCAAAGATTTGCGGAGCGGCCCGCGGTCTGCGGTCAGATACCGATCATCGAACACCATGCCGGAGAACCGCCCGAAGGCAATATCCTCAAGGAAGCTTCCCTGAATCTCTTCATCCAGTGCCCGTACGGTCTCCGCAGGAATTCCTGTCCCGAGAAACCGTTCTTTCAGTACCGCACACTTTTCCGTCCCGCTTCCGGTATAACCTTCCAGTCCGGTACAGTCTGTCTGTTCGATTGCGAAACAATAGTACCCGCGCAGTTTGTCTTTCTGATAACAGGCAATGATAAAGTTTCCGTCATCCAGATGTTTCCTGACATCGGTATTGGATTTTGCGCGCAGTGCCAGTTTCATCACGTCATCCAGAAAGACATGAAGCCCCTTCGTCTTTCCGGTGACATTGCGCAGTACATACCCCTTTGTGTAGCCGATCATAAAGCCTTATTTCTTGATCATCAGCACCGAAATATCATTGACGTTGGTTCCGGTCGGACCGGTAATGATCAGTCCGTCCACTTCCTTCAATGCATGGTACGCGTCATTGTTCTGGAGCACATCGGAAATCAGGATACCCTTGTTCCGCAGCTGTCCTGCGGTCTCACCGGTTACGACACCGCCGGTCGCATCCGTCGGTCCGTCGGTTCCGTCACTGGCAAGCGAGAATACAAGCGTATCCTTGAGACCATCGATGCCTTCCGCCGCCGCAAGCGCGATTTCCTGGTTGCGGCCGCCGAGTCCCTTTCCGGTCAGACGTACAACCGTCTCACCGCCGCAGATATAGGCAATGCTCTTTCCGTCATCCTGATGATCACGGGCAATTGCCGCAAGGAATCTTCCGACTTCCTTGGCTTCGCATCCCATCGATGCGGTCAGGAAATGCGGCTCATAGCCAAGCTTCTCGCACTCCGCAATTGCAGTTGTGCAGAGCTGTTTTACACTTCCGGTAATATGTGTTGTAACATTGTCCAGATGCTTCGGTGTTTCTTCCTGCAGTAATGCCATGACTTCATCAGAGAAGTCCAGCTGATACTTCTTCACAATGCGCAGTGCATCTTCTGCCGTCGCAGAATCCGGATATGCCGGACCGGACGCGATCATGTCCAGCGGGTCTCCGATGATATCGGAGAGAACGATGGAGAATACCTGAGCCGGTGCACACGCCTTTGCGAACTTGCCGCCCTTTACGTTGGACAGGCGCTTGCGCAGCGTATTCATTTCGGTGATGTCTGCGCCGCAGGCAAGCAGCTTCTTTGTGATATCCTGCAGTTCCGCAAGCGGAATGCGGGGATCTTCAAACAGTGCGGATCCGCCGCCGGAAATCAGGAATACAACGAGATCTTCCGGTTTGAGATCGGCGACGAGTTCCTCTGCTTTTCTTGTCGCGTTGATGGAGTTTTCATCGACGACCGGATGTCCTGCTTCATAGCAGCGGACATGCGGAATCTCGCCCATTACATGATCATATTTGGTAATGCATACACCGTCGCTGATGCGGTCGCCGAGGAAATCCTCAGCTGCCTTGGACATCTGCCATGCGGCCTTTCCGCAGGCAACCAACACGGTTTTTCCGGCATTTTCCGGAAGCAGGGAAAGTGCCTTTGCGACTGCGACATCCGGCTGTGCGGACTGCAGTGCAGCTTTCATAATGATTGAAGCGTCTTCTCGAATTGTCATACGACCTCCTAATTATCAGGTACTACAGAAAAAAGAATGTTTACATCATTTATATTTTATCATTACA
>JAFOLE010000028.1 GCA_017419465.1 Solobacterium sp.
CAGCGGAATGGACTATGACCCGTTTAAGATCTTTGCGGAAAGCGCAAAGGCAGCGGATATTTCCGTTCACGCCTGGATCAACCCGATGCGCTCGGTGCTCGTCAGTGAAGCGGAAAGCCTTCCGCAGGATTTCATCATCCGGAAATGGATCGAATCCAATGATGAGCGGGTGCGTCAGAACGGGTATCGGTATTATCTGAATCCGGCGTATCCGGAAGTGCGTTCCCTGATCTGTTCGGTTGTGCAGGAACTGCTGGAAAAATATCAGCCCGACGGTATCCACATGGATGACTACTTCTATCCGTACGGAACCGAACGGAACTTCGATGCCTATATCTTTTCCAGAGCCCAGGAGGAGAATGAAAGCCTCACCCTGGAAGACTTCCGGATGAACAATACCGATACGATGGTGAAACAGATCCATGACACGGTAAAGGCATATGATCCGAACATTGAATTCGGCATTTCCCCGGCGGGAAATATCGATAACTGCATCAGCCTCCTGTATGCCAACCCGTATCACTGGGTCGAACAGGAAACGGTGGATTATCTGATTCCCCAGATCTACTGGGGCTATCTCCATCCGATCAAACCGTTTGAACCGACCTTTGAAGAATGGAAGGGAGTCACCGGCGATTCCAATGTCCGTCTGCTTGTCGGCCTTGCGGCATATGTTATCGGTCTGCGCATGAATCTCTCCGAAACCAATGATTCTATTAATAATGAATGGGCGGAACACGATGATATGATGGCCCGCCAGATGGAGACGGTATTCTCCGGCGGCGGAGACGGCGTGGTGTATTTCTCCTATTCGAGCTTCTTTGCGCCGGATGAGGAGACCCTTGAAATTGTGGAAAACGAAATTATCCACATAAAAAAATTCCTGGAAAGCAGAGGATGACCCTCAGCCCGGGAAATAATAGTGTAAAATGAGTTCATCTTATGACGCCTGACGAACTGCGAACAGAAATCCTGCGGCGGAAACTTCCCGCCGATGAATCCGGAATCGATACCATGATCCGTCTGATTGATCTGGTACTGGACTGGAATCAGCGAATGAACCTGACGGCGATCAGGAATCCGGAGGAAGCGTATGAAAAGCACCTCCTGGACTGCCTGATCCCGCTTTGTCATGTTCATCCGGAGGGGAAGGTATGCGATGTCGGCAGCGGCGCCGGTTTTCCGGGGCTGGTCTGGGCATCCGCACTGCCGGACGTGCAGTTCACCCTGATTGAACCGATTGCCAAGCGGTGCACCTTTCTGAACGCCGCTAAAAATGAACTGAACCTCGCCAATGTGACGGTCATCAACGGCCGGGCGGAGGAGTTTGCGGTGAAGCGCCGGGAAGCGTTTGATATGGTGACGGCACGTGCCGTCGCAAATCTGACGATGCTTTCCGAACTGTGTGTTCCGCTGGTAAAACCGGGCGGCACCTTTGCGGCGATGAAGGGCCTGCATGGCGAAGAAGAACTTCAGGAAGCGGGCTATGCGCTGAAGCTGCTTGGCTGCGGGGAACCGCAGGTATATGAAGATACGCTTCCGTGCGGGGAAACACGGACGCTGATCCTTGCGGAAAAGAAGAAGCCGACCCCGGCCGGTTATCCGCGTCCGTATGCGAAGATCAAGCAGAAGCCGCTGAAGGAGAAACACTGAGATGGCACGCTCGATATTCGACATCTTTGAACGGGACCGCACCGGAAAGACGGTGGATCTGCCGATCGGTGATATCCGTGCCAGCCGTTACCAGCCGCGGCTTCACTTCGATGAGACCGCGATGAAGGAGCTGACCGACTCGATCCGGGTCAACGGACTGATCCAGCCGATCACCGTGCGGCAGGTGGAAGACCACTACGAGATCATTGCGGGCGAGCGCCGCTGGCGTGCCTGCATGGATGCGGGGTTTGAGACCGTGCCGTGCTATATTCTTTCGCCGGGTGAAAACCAGGCGGCGGAAATGGCCATGGTGGAAAACATCCAGCGGGAAAACCTCACTGCGGTGGAAGAAGCCAAGGGCTATGTGCAGATCATGCGGCAGGCCGGCCTGACCCAGGAAGAACTCGCAAAGCGGGTGGGCAAATCGCAGTCCGCCATCGCAAACAAGATCCGGCTGCTCAACCTTCCGCAGGAAGTGCAGGAGGCAGTTGCGGACCGCAAGCTTTCCGAGCGTCATGCCCGGGCATTACTGGCACTGCCGGCAGAGAAACAGGCAGCCGCCTATCACTATGTGGAAGACCGCAGCCTCAATGTCCGTCAGACAGAGGCCTATGTGGAAAAGATCGCCGGGGCGAAAAAGAGCCGGCGGAAAACAAAGACAAAAGGATTTGCGCGCAGCACACAGATCGGAATCAACTCCGTGAACCAGTGCGTGAATATGATTAAGAAAATGGGAATCGATGTGGTGGCCGAACAGGAAGAATCCCTGACGGATGTCCGGATCATCATCCGCTTCCCCAAATAAAACGGAGATACAGAAACTATGGGGAAAATTATCGCAGTAGCG
>JAFOLE010000205.1 GCA_017419465.1 Solobacterium sp.
TGATCTCCTTTACGAGTTCGACTGCTTCCTTAACGAGTTCCTTGATCTTTGCGAAATCGCCGGCCTTGACGAGATCGCCCTTTACCATCCAGCTTCCGCCGCAGGCACTAATCTTGTTATTGGAGAGGTAGTCGCGGATGTTCTTTGCGTTGATTCCGCCTGTCGGCATGAACTTCAGCGTTGTAAACGGGGCTGCGAGTGCCTTGATGGTTGCGACGCCGCCGAACTGCTCAGCCGGGAAGAACTTGACGATCTTCAGTCCGCGCTTTACAGCCTTTGTAGCTTCGGACGGTGTGATGATGCCCGGATATACCGGAACATTGTTTGCGAGGCACCAGTCAACGACTTCCTCGTCAAAACCCGGGGAAACGATGAACTTTGCGCCGGCATTGACTGCACGCTGTGCCTGTTCAACCGAGAGAACGGTTCCGGCACCGACGAGCATATCCGGATATGCTTCAGCCATGATACGGATGGATTCTTCCGCAGCTGCAGTACGGAATGTGACTTCCGCAACAGGGAGTCCGCCCTCTACCAGTGCTTCAGCGAGCGGCTTTGCATCTTTGGCATCTTCCAGTACGACTACAGGAACTACACCGCATGCAGCGATTCTTTCATTCATGTCCATAATTATTTACCTATCCTTTTCTTTTACTCAGAATTAGAATCCGTTGATTATTCCGGCTGCTTGCCGATGTAGGCAAGAATACCGCCATCTACATAGAGAATGTGGCCGTTAACGAAGTTGGACGCATCACTTGCCAGGAATACAGCCGGTCCCTGAAGGTCTTCCGGATTGCCCCAGCGCTCTGCCGGTGTCTTGGCAACGATGAAGCTGTCAAACGGATGACGGCTGCCGTCTGCCTGACGCTCACGGAGCGGTGCGGTCTGCGGTGTTGCGATGTAGCCCGGGCCGATGCCGTTGCACTGAATGTTGTATTTGCCGTATTCGGAACAGATGTTTCTTGTGAGCATCTTGAGACCGCCCTTGGCTGCCGCATATGCGGATACTGTCTCACGTCCCAGTTCGGACATCATGGAACAGATGTTAATGATCTTGCCGTGTCCCTTCTTGATCATTCCCGGGATTACAGCCTTGGATACAATAAACGGTGCGTTAAGGTCTACATCAATTACAGCACGGAAGTCCGAAGCACTCATCTCTGTCATCGGAATACGCTTGATGATGCCTGCGTTGTTAACCAGAATATCGATGGTTCCGACTTCTTCTTCGATCTGCTTGACCATTGCCTGAACCTGCTCTTCATCGCAGACGTTGCAGACATAGCCGTGTGCCTCAATTCCTGCTTCCTTGTAAGCCTTGAGACCCATTTCCTTCTTTTCTTCGTTGATGTCATTGAAGCAGATGGTTGCGCCGGCTGCCGCAAATGCTGTCGCGATGCCGAAGCCGATGCCATAGCTTGCGCCAGTGACGAGTGCAACCTTCCCGTCTAATCTGAAATCCTTTGAATCAAACATGTTTTTCTTCTCCTGTTCTCTATGATTTTTGTTGAATTCCGGTTCGTTATTATCGTTAGTAAACCGGTACACCTACATACTATCCCGATTATAGCCGAAATGCAACATAATTCTAAACAAATCTTAACGATTTTGAAGGAATTGAACAAGCCCCCATGCTTTGTAAATCGGTTTAGAAGAATTCAAAAAAAGAACGGCGCATCAAGCGTCGTTCTCCTGTTTCAGACCAAGTTCTGCCTTAAGCAGATCCTCTGTCACATAAATATCCTTGGAACTCATGAATACATAGCATGCGGGCGCCTCTGCCGCCAGCATTTTTGCCCCTTCCGCCGTCTCCGGCAGAAGCACGGAGCCTTCCGAGCGGTCGATCAGATACTGAATATCAATATCGGTTCCATCCTGCTTGTCATCGACGGCACCGAATTCAATCAGATAGATCTTATCCGCTTTGGACAGTGCAGCCGCAAATGCGTCTGCGAAGTATTTGACACGGCTTGCCCGGTGCGGCTTGAGAATCGCCACAAGCTTGTGATCCGGGAAGCGGCGCCGTGCGGCGTCGATCGTCACACCGACTTCCGTCGGATGGTGTGCATAGTCATCCACGATGACATTGTCTCCGAAGTCCTGGACAACGAACCGGCGTTTGCGTCCATGGAACGAAGACAGACCATCCTGAATCTGTTCCGGCGTCATTTCTTCGAGGATGCCCACGCCGATACAGCCAAGGCTGTTCAGCAGCAGATGATGACCTACAAACGGGAGGTCGAAATGTCCGAACGGTTCCCCGTGATACAGAACATCAAACGACATTCCATCCCGCCGTTCATCGATGTTGACGGCCTGAATGTCATCCTGATCGGATTCACCATACCAGTAATGCGGAATATCTTCCGGAAGCTTCAGCATTCTCGCCTGCTCGTCTTCGCCGTAGATGACAATGCCCTTTGCCACATGAGAGGCAAATTCCTCATAGGCACTGCGGTAATCCGCATCGTCCTTGAAGTAATCGACATGGTCGATTTCCACATTTGTAATGATGGCGTATTCCGGATAGTATTCCAGGAAATGACGGCGGAATTCATCTGCCTCAAGACAGAAGTATTCGGTATCGGGAGAAACCTTGCCCTCTCCGTCTCCGATCAGCCATCCGGTATTTCCGGCCTGGCGCATCATGCATGAAAGCATACCGGTCGTCGTGGTCTTGCCGTGGCTTCCGGCTGCCGCAATCGTACGGAACCGTCGGATGAAGCGTCCGACAAATTCGTGGTAACGCATGCAGCGGCAGGTTTTGTTTGCACGGGCTGCTGCTACTTCAGGAAAATCTTCAAGGAACGCATTTCCGATGATGACATCCATGTCATCCTTAATGTTTGCAGGATCGAAATCCAGAATGGGAATTCCGCGGCGGCGGAGTTCATCTTCCGGGAAGAAGTGAGTCGGCAGGTCACTTCCGGATACCTGATATCCAAGATCGTCCAGCAGACAAGCAAGGGCAGCCATTCCGGTGCCCTTGATTCCTATAAAGTAATACATGACTTATTTCTTCCGGTCGAAGTCCAGCGTCTGCTGATCGAACGGATCAAACCGGTTGGAATCGATGACTACCGTCTCATCGATGTCCGGTGTCCGGATCGGATTCGGATTGTTGTAATAATTCTGGCGGGAGAATTCCTCATCCCGGGCAGAGAGAATATCATCCAGGGAGAACTCAGGGAAGCCCTTCTCTTCTTCCGGTTGCTGGTTCACCGCAGAGAACGGATTTTCCTTGCCCGCTCCGCTTACCGGACGGCTAGCGGACGGTGTACCGGTCTGCTCAGAAGTGCCGTAGATCGGGGAAATCACCTTGGAGGATTCATGCACCGGCTGAACGGAAGGAGTTACAGGATCCTTCTTCGGTGCATACTGAACCGACTGCATATCCTTTTCATCTACGCCAAACATCGGAGAGATAACCGGACGGAATTCATATACAGAAGCCGGAGCCGGACGTCTTGTGGAAGACGGACGCTCTGCCTGCGGACGCTGCTTTCTTGCTTCAGAGGCAGGACGGATATTTGTCGGACGCTGCGTATCGGCGGAAATGCCGAACGAAGATACCGGCACGGGATCCGGTGTCGGTGCACTTTCCGTCGGCTCAAATACCGGACGCGGAGTTGCATGCGGTACCTGTGCAGGCTTCTTGAATACGGATTCATTCGAGCTGAACACCGAAGACGGTCTCGCAGACGGTTCGGAAACTTTCTGAACCGGAATGGTCTTGGTGACCTCAACACGATTCAGAACCGGCTTGGCAGGCTTTACAGGCTCTGCCAGCGCAGTATACTGCGGTACCGGAATCGGCTCGGGTTCGGGTTCGGGCTCCGGTTCGGGTTCCGGACGTGCATTACGCCGTCTGTTCCGGCGCGGTGCAGGTTTGATCTCGACAACTTTTTCTTCCTCTTCTTCGTCGTCTTCTATTTCTTCGGCGAGTTCCTCATCTTCTTCATCTTCAAATAACAAACTCTGTAATTTCTTCAGCATCACAATTCTCCTTTGATTGACATTGTGTTAGCAATCATCTTATTTATTTTATCCTATTTTTTATTTATTTTACAGTTTCTCTCAGCCATCCTGACCTTCCGGTACTGCTGTTTCCTGCGGTGCCGCATCCGGGGAATCAATCGTATCACCGAACGGTTCTCCGATCATGTCATCCGCATCTCCCATCGAAGCATCAACGGAGGGTTCGCTGTTCATATTCTCATCGTAATTGTCACCGACATAATTGTCCGCAACACCGGCATAGTTATTATTTCCTTCAAACAGTTCATCGATGACGCCGTTCTCCGGAACCACATTCTGGAACAGTTCCAGACGCTTGCGTTCATAATCAATTTCCTGACGTGCCGAATACGCAGCGACAACCGCGTCGCGATCCACCTTTACGGTACGTGCGATCCGCATCATCGTTTCCGCAATCTGCAGTGCCTGAAGCTCTCCGCTGATCGCATAGAACTCCAGAAGGTCCGTTTTGGCATAGGTGAATACTTCTTCATTCAGACGCATGAGGGTCAGCTCAAAGGAGTGTTCATCCCCCATGAAATCCGTAAAGGTTCCCCCGCTCTTCGCAAGAACATCAAGTCCTTCCGGAATTGCGGTAACATTCTTCGATTCATAATACTTTGAATTGACGATCGAAGAAACATTCAGGTTCATGACAAATTTAACGCCGTCCTGCATGAATACACTGCTGGTTTCCGAACTGGACAGACGTCCGACAGACGGCTCTTTATAGAAGGAATAAATGCCGTGTGAAAACGTCGGACCGGCAGTCGCATCGGTTATGGCGCGCTCAATCCGCTGATTCAGCTGTTCCTGATAGGTCCCTTCCGCATGTACGCAGCCGGCAGTAAACACCATGCATAATACAAGCAGAAATTTCATAAACCGTTTCATTCCGTTTTGTTCTCCGTCTGTTTTGCACAGAGCTGATAGATCGGCTGTCCGAGATCCATGAACCGCTGTTCATACTCGGTGACCGCATCTTCCGGATGCGGTGTTCTGCGGTAATCCACCGAAAACTCTGTAAACGTAAATCCATTCTGCAGGAAATACAGGACACTGTCTTCAAACAGTCCTGTGTTGTCGGTCTTCATCCGGATCGTACCGGAGGTTCCGAGAACGACCTTATACATCGCAAGAAACCGTTCGGAAGAAAGTCTCCGTTTATGCGTGTAGGTCTTCGGCCAGGGATCCGAGAAATTCAGATGGATCACATCGATCTCTCCCGGCGCAAACCACTCCATCAGCTGTTCCGCATTTCCGGCGATCATACGCTCGTTCTCTCCGGTCAACGCAGAATCTTCGATCAGTTTTCTCGCGGCAGTTGCGGCAGCGCTGCGGTCACGTTCAATGCCGACCCATCCGGCATCCGGATACATTGCGGCCATGGTATTGAGATAACCGCCCTTTCCCATGCCGATTTCCACATGGAGTTCACTCACCCCAAGCAGCTCCCGCCATTTTCCTTTATATTCAGCGGGGTCCGGTATTACAAGTTCTTCATGCGCTTCGATATACGGCTCCGCCCACTTCTTTTTTCGCATTCTCATAGACAGCGGTTATTTTAACATATTGTTGCGCTGTTCTTCGAGTCTTGCGCGAAGTTCTTCGGCTTTTGCCTTTGCGTTGGCTTCATCGATTTCATCCTGCGGAATCGCTTTTGTCAGATAGCGGATCATTGATGACATCTGGCGCATCGTTTTGATCAGCTGTGCTTCATTTGCCTGAATCGCCTCAAAATTGGCAGAATCCTGCAGGCTGACATACTGCCGCAGTATATCGAGATAGTACGGAAGATAACGTTCATAAAAGCGGACGAGTTCCTTTTCTCCGCTGTCAAACAGATACTGGGTGTCGCGCAGATCACGCAGCGCATGGAATACGTCATCCGCAGCTTCAGACAGTTCTTTGTTTCTAAGCTGGGAATTGTATCCTTCCATGGTATGCAGCGCGGTTCCGGCAGCCGCAATCCGGGCGTTCTTGTCTTCCATGATTAGAGTATACGCTCTGGACATATGAAAAAGGAGTCCGTAATTATCGGACCCCCTTATTCAGCATGAATGCAGATTACTCTTCCCGTCTGCGGAACACACGGCGCTCCACCTTGGAGGAGCTGAAGCTGTCGCCGGAGCGGCGGTCACGGTGCTGGTTGCTGCGGTTGTTGTTTCCGCGCGGAGCCTTCTTCGGCTCTACATAGCCTTCCGGCTTTTCCGTGCATGCACGCGCACTTACCTTGACCTTGCCGGTATTCTCGTCAACGGCGATAACCTTGACATGAATCTTATCTCCGACATGGAGTGCATCATTGATGTTTTCGGTGCGTTCCCAGCTGATTTCGGATACATGGAGAAGCGCATCCGTTCCCTGGAAGAGGTTTACGAACGCAAAGCTTTCACGTACTTCGGAAACCGTTGCGTCGAACTCATCGCCGACCTTGGCTTCACGGGTGATATCCTCAATGATTGCCTTGGCCTTGTTGATCATCTCACGATCCATATGGTAGATGGCAATGGTGCCGTCTTCCTGAACATCGATCTTGACCTGATCGCAGTCTTCAATAATCTGGTTGATCGTCTTTCCGCCGGTTCCGATGACATCACGGATCTTCTCGGTCGGAATATGCAGAACTGCAAACTTCGGTGCCCACTTGGAAACATCCGGACGCGGCTCACTGATCGCAGTTTCCATGTTGTCGAGGATCTCCATACGGCCCTTATGTGCCTGTGCCAGAGCCTCCTTGAGGATCTGCTCGGAAATACCGTCAACCTTGATATCCATCTGCAGTGCGGTAATACCCTTACGTGTACCGGCAACCTTGAAGTCCATATCGCCGTAGTGGTCTTCCATACCCTGAATATCCGTGAGGATGGAATAGGTATCACCAACCGTAATAAGACCCATTGCGACACCGGCAACCATCGCCTTGATCGGAACACCTGCCGCCATCAGCGACATTGTGCCGGCACAGATACTTGCCTGGGAAGAGGAACCGTTGGATTCCACAACTTCCGCACAGGTACGGATGGTGTACGGGAATTCTTCCTTGGAAGGAAGAACCTGCAGGAGTGCACGCTCACCGAGCGCACCATGACCGATTTCACGGCGTCCCGGAGAACCCATACGTCCGACTTCACCGACGGAGAACGGCGGGAAGTTGTACTGATGCATGAAACGCTTCTCGGTCTGGCTTGTCAGATCTTCAATGATCTGTGCTTCACCGAGTGCGCCGAGTGTTGTGACGGAAATAACCTGTGTCTCACCGCGGGTGAACATCGCGCTTCCGTGTACACGCGGCAGAAGATCAACCTGGGAATCGAGCGGACGGAGCTCATCGAGCTTTCTTCCATCCGGACGGATCTTGTCTTCGGAAATCAGGCGGCGTACTTCCTGTGCTTCAATTTCAACAGAATATTCACGTGCCTGCTGCTTTGCCTTCTCAACGATCTTTTCGGATGCCCATGTCAGTTCACCGGCAACGCGCTGAACCATCTCTTCGATGATCTCTTCAACTGCACCGTAACGTTCTTCCTTTGTGCCGTGTGTGGAGACTGCCGCAATAATACGGTCTTTTCCCTTGGCATCGATGAACTCACGGATCTGCGGATCGATTTCATACAGAACCACTTCCATCTTCGGCTTTGCGCATGCGGCGATTACCTCGTCCTGAATTGCGCAGAGTTCCTTGATTGCCTCATGGCCGAACATCAGTGCTTCGAGCATCTCTTCTTCGGAAGCTTCCTTCGCACCGGCCTCAACCATGTTGATGGCAGCCTTGGTTCCGGCAACTGTCAGATTCAGTGTGGAATTCTCAATCTGCTCTTCGGTCGGGTTGATGATCAGCTGACCGTCGACCTTACCGACAATAACACCGGAAACCGGTCCGTTAAACGGAATATTGGAAACACAGAGCGCAAGGGATGAACCGAACAGCGCCGTCATGCCCGGATCACGATCCGGATCGCAGGAAAGCACTGTGTTGACGATCTGAACTTCATTCCGGAATCCTTCCGCAAACAGCGGACGGATCGGACGGTCGATCTGACGTGCTGTCAGTGTGGCATGCTCTGTCGGTCTGCCTTCCCGGCGGAGGAAACCGCCCGGAATCTCACCCTTCGCATACATCTTTTCGTTGTAAACAACCGTCAGCGGGAAGAAATCAGTATCCTTCGCCTGAGAACTGGCGGTAGCGGCGGATAATACCACCGTGTCGTCGTAACGGACCACTACAGATCCGCCGGCCTGCTTTGCAATTTCACCGTTTTCTACAGTGATTGTGCGGCCATGGAAATCCCAACTTTTCTTAAACTTTTCCATCTGTCTAAACCTAAAATATATCCTCTTTTCAAAATTTAACCTTGCCCATTGTATAAGGAATTTATCAATAAAACAAGGATTACCGCCTGTACAAGCAATAAAAAAGCATTCCGGAAAGATTCGGAATGCTTCTTATGACTCAGAGTTCGGTCTTCCAGAGTCCGTGGAGATTGCAGTACTCATAGACCGCAACCGGTGCTTCCGCGGTAAGGAATTCCGCATGCGGAGCTTCGCCCGGATTCAGATACTTCACCTGAATGCCACTGGCTGTCTCAAGCGCCACAAACTGAATGTAGTGTTCTTCAAGCATCGGATGATCGACGGAACCGACATTTACGATCACTTTCTGTCCGTCAACGGTTACGACCGGTACATGCTTCTCTGCAGCGCCATCCGTTGTATTGGCCTTGAGGAGAACCATCTCCTCGCCGCAGCACATGGTCGGACACGGGCTTCCCTGTACTTCAATATGCATTTTCTTGCATTTGTTGCAGCGGTAAACTTTGAATTCCTTCATTATCTTATTCCTCCTGTGAATCCTGTTTCTAACATAATTATGATTGATTCGATCTTTAGATGCAATCGGAGAGTGCCGTACTCTCAGTTTACCCGGTGTTTTCATGATTCCTCCGTTTATTCCACGCTTTTCAGGGATTCCACCATTTTTACGGTATTCAGCTTTTTACGCATGACAAGATTCACTGCGGCGCCAAACAGCAGCGTCAGGGTGAATGCATACACGTATGTCATCGGTTCTACCCCTCTTCCGAACATTACATTCGTCAGTTCCACTTCACGCATGATATATCCGGACAGCAGTTTTCCAGCCGGCAGTCCGATCAGTGCGCCGAGTGCGACCATGATGTTGTTTTCGTGATAGATGTAGTTCTGCACTTCCCTGCGGCGGAAGCCGAGTACTTTCAGCGTTGCGATTTCCCGCATACGCTCGGAGATATTTACATTTGTAAGATTTCCAAGAACGACAAATGCAAGTCCCATGGAAGCCGCCACAAGAACAATCACAACCCCGTCAATGCCCTGGATCATCGTTTCAAAGTTACGGATCACAAAGTCCACAAAATCGACAGACTCCACGCCGTTTACCGCAGCGGCGGCAGCCTTCACTTCCTCATCCGCCGTAATTCCGTCCTTCAGCCGCAGAAACAGCGTATTCGTTTCCGGTTCCGCACCATACAGTGTCCGATAGGTATTCTGCGTCATCATGACATAGTGATATACATACATCTCTGTGATTCCGCTGATCACCACCTGCCTTCGTATGCCTTCCTGGCTTTCAAGATAGATTTCATCTCCCACCGACAGTGAAAGATTTTCCGCCATCTTCTCACTGATGATGACCTTTCCTTCTGCCGGAACAAGCGGTTCGTGGCCGACGCGCTCACGCAGATTGTATACATCCTTCATTATGGAACTGTCGCGGAACACTTCCACGGTAGCCACTTCTTCCGTTTCCCCGTCCGGACTTACAATTCCGCTGTATTCCGCCGCCGGAATGACCGCTCCGGTGGTCTTCTGCGCAAGAAGATCTGCCGTTACCGCCTCCGCATCGACCGGTGTTTCACCGGTCATATCCAGATGCACACGCGCATCAAACCTGGAGATTTCGCTGAACTGTATATTCACGATGTTGTTGATGGAATCTGAGATGCCAAAGCCCGTCACAAGCAGCGCCGTACAGCCGCCGACGCCAAGAACCGTCATCGCCATGCGGCGTTTGTATCGTGCAAGATTACGGATCGTGACCTTCCAGGAGAAGGAAATCCGGTTCCAGATCAGCCCGACTTTTTCCAACAGGATATCCTTTCCAACCTTCGGTGCTTTCGGACGCATGATGACAGAAGGCACTTCCTTCATATCATCATGGAGTACATATCCGGTCACTGCCATCATCATGAGGATAAACACGGAAGACGCAGTCAGAATCAGCACCCACGGAATCTCCATCTGCATTTTCGGCAGGATATAAAGCATCTTCCAGGTGTTGTAGATAATGATTGGGAATGTCGCAAGACCAACCGCTGTTCCAAGCACGCAGCCAAACAGACCGGCAAGTGCCGCATAACTGAGATAGACAAAGGAACACTGCGCAGGATGGTAACCGAGCGCACGGAGAATACCGATCTGTCCCCGTTCCTCATTCACAAGACGCGTCATGGTCGTAAGGCAGACCAGCGCCGCAACCGCAATGAAGAATGCCGGGAAGATTCTGGCGATCGCTGCCATCTGATTGATCGTTCCGCGGTAGGTTTCCGAAGAATAATGCTGGGAGCGGTCAAGTATGGTCCACTCTGCCTCCGGCATTGCCTCAATCTCCGCAAGCGCATCATCCAGCTTCACTTTGGCATCATCCAGTTCCTGCTTTCCATCTGCCTTCTGTGTTTCAAATTCGAGAATGGATGAATTCAGTGTCTTCCGGCCATCGGCAAGCAATGCGATGCTTTCCGAGATCGTATTCCAGCCGTCATTGATTTCCGCCTGTCCTTCTGCCAGTCCCTGTTCCAGTTCCGCAAGGCCTCTGGCAAGTTCTGCCTCTCCGTTTCGAAGTTCGGCTTCTGCA
>JAFOLE010000206.1 GCA_017419465.1 Solobacterium sp.
AGTGGTCATTGGTAATCGTTCCTTTGTTTGTTTGAGCACTTACACTGTAACGATTTATCAGTGACTTTTATATTCTTGACTTATAGAACTTGACTTCTATATTGCTATATTGAACGACCCATCAATTGGGCAGAAGGATCTTTTATTATTCTCTTTCATATATCGCAGAGTCTTTCCGTTATTTATATCCACCCGCTTCGTGATCACATCATGACAGCGTATACCGTCAGAGAGGTAAGATACACAGGGTTCTTATTCCTGCACAGCGCTCTTCCGGTTCCGGTCAACCACATAACACGGTATCTGTTTCTCCGCAAACAGTTCAAACAGCGCTTGCGCGCGATGTTCCATTTTGTAGTTCAGCTCTTCCGGATACAGCGGTACAAGCACATAAAAATTGATGACTTTCCCGGAAGACAGCTTCACGCAGATATCTCCGTCTTTGTTTTTCGCACCATCCAGCACAATACTGTTGAACCTTACATCCGGCGCATACGGAGAGCCCTCCTCATCGGACTGGGCGGTATGCCCGTACGACAGCCATGTATCACATGTGATCGGAAGCCGCGCGGTCTCCTTCAGAACCCGGACCGGCCAGTAGTCGGAATCATCTCCGCTGTTCAGATTCCAGTCTGACGGCACACAGATCACATACTCCGCATGTTCGATCTCATAGTGTTTCCACTGTTCCGGGATGGTCATTTCATAGGCGCCTGCGCCCATCGTGACCAGCCTGTAATACGGATATTCTTCGGTCGGGTCCACAATACAGACATCGAGATGCACATCGGGCGAGGCAATCTCATGGAATACATTCTGATAGTCGCCGAACGCTTCACAGATGAACTGATCCAGTTCCTCCAGTTCGGTATCGGTGTACAGATACCGGGGGATGCCCTGCGGTACGTCCGGCTGTTTCTTTCCTGGTTTAAACCGGTCAAATAATCCCATATGCTTTCTCCGTTATCCCTACTCCACATCATCATTCCGCTTAAACAGCTGAACTCCCGGTGAGTTTTAAACTGTAATCGGATAATTCCGGGCAGGTTGCGTAATGTGTTCCGTTTTCTGCTAATATCTTAAATCCTGAACATCCGCGCCTGCCGGGTCCACCCGGTCAGCCGGATTCTGAAGCTTCGTTTCTGACGCCAGGCTTCTGTTCAACTGCCGGCGGATGCTTTCCGCACGCAGGAGGCAGATCTGCTTAAGGATCTCATGCGCTTCGTCGGTATCCTGCAGGGTGCAGAGTTTTGTCGGATCGTTTTCGATGTATGGACGGATCATCGTATATACACGGTCAACCTCTTTTTCAAACGCGCCGCTTTCGATCTGTTCCTTCAGGAACTGATCCATGGCCGCATGATATTCCTTCCTGCATGTTTCATCGGCGATATACCGGCTCCAGAGCGGACGCTCTTCCGGCGGAATGCTTAACAGCGGGCTGTCGATTCCCATGTTTATGACTTCCCGGGTGTCATTGGCATGGGTGAGCACCGCATCCATGGAGAAGGCGCCGAAGGCAAGGTTGTAATCCCAGGGGAAAACGGAAAGCTTTCCGCTGTTTTCATACAGGTAGTAGTTATGCGTCATCAGCCCGATATAGGTGTCATAGTTCATCAGATAATTGTTCACCGCAAAATACCGGGCAAGCTCCTTTGTGACGAGTATCGATTTCAGGTCCTTTCCTTCCTGCAGTTTTCTCAGCGCCGCTATGACCCGCTGATCGGATTCTTCACTGCGTTTTGTGACGGCGTTGTCAAAGATATCCGGATAGGAATCAGGATTGTCATCAATATATTTCAGATCCGCCCCGCGCGCTCCGGAGACGATGACATTTCCTCCGGCCAGGATCGCCTCTGCTTTTTCATCATCCAGCGCCTGTTCGCTGAGCTCCGGCTGATACAGAGAGCCGTTCCCCCTGCAGGTGCGGTCCAGGAAGCTGTCATCCAGATCCTCCACCGCCATATACAGACCGAAGTCGTTTCCGTTGATCGTAATAAACACAAAGCTGGCTAACGGAGCCGGCACTCCCATCTTCCGAAACAGATCATAGGCGAGATATTCCTTCATGTATGTCTTATCGCCGAAGATATTCTGAAGATGAAGCTTGTCGAGTCCGTGAAAGGTCTGTCCTTTGATATTCTTTCCGAAGTTGATCTTTAGGCTGTAGCGGATACTGTCGCCTCTTGACTTTACGAGCGCCAGGCTGGAATTGCCTTTGGCGGAAAAGGAAACCTGTTTCACTTCCTCTCCATCGATCACAAGGTCCGCTTCATACTTTGTCTTCTCTTCCGGATGCGTGATCAGATCCTGCCAGTCGGCTTCCGCAATCTTCACATCCACCGTATGTACACAGGATGTATCGAAGAGTTTTTTCTCATATTCCGGTTTTGCATGTCCCATGCATGCGGAAAGAAACAGCACTGTAATCAGCACTGCCGCGCATTTTACCCATCTCATCATTGCTTTCATAACTCTATTATATGGTTCTGTCTTTCGGGACTGAACGTAAAAAAAGCCTGCGGACATGATCCGCAGACGATATGTAATTCAGAACGCTTGTCCGGCTTTTGTGAAGATGTCGATCGCATCCTTCAGGATATTGCGCACGAGACGGATACATTCCGGATTCAGATTGGTATAGGTATCTTTGACTGTATGGTAATAATCCTGCGGTGTGAAGGCCACGCCGCAGATTGCGGCTGCTTTTACGCCCACCGCGGAAAAGCCCTCGGAGTCATTGGCGCCGGGATAGAACTCCGCAATCGGCATATCCAGGCCGTTTTTCAGCGATGCGAAATACAGCAGGTTGCATACTTCTTCACTGTTTGATTCGGTGTAATTGATGCCGCGGGAGAAGATCCGCAGTTCTTCCACAGAGTGAATCGTATCCGGGGCGATGACAATCGTGTTCAGCTCCAGCAGCTCTTCCACATTTTCGGTTGCGAACGCACGTGCCCCGCGAAGACCCGATTCTTCGCCGTCCGTAATCAGGGCGCAGAATTCCGTGTCATCGTATCGGATATCATTGTCTGCCATTTCCTTCAGGAAGCTCATCGCAAGATAACAGCCGGTAAGGTTGTCATTTGCGCCGTCGACGATGGTACGCCAGTCGACAAAGAAGAGCAGCGGGGAATACAGAATGGAATTGATGATCTCAATGATCGCAAATATTTGAAATACCCTGGCCGGCAGGAAATCCGCCAGCGCCAGATAACAGAAGAAGAAGTTCACGACCCAGTAAAGAAAGGCTGAACCGATACAGAGATAGATCAGCGGGGTCGGGAAATGCTTGAGCACCGGCATTTCATACGCCGCGTCCGCATGACCGCAGAGGATGATGCGGCGCTTGGGCGTGTTCTTTGCCTTGCGCACCATATAGAGGTTCTGTCCGGTCCGTTTCGGATACAGTCTGTCGGTAAACGGCTGGAACAGAATATATTCCACGATGATGATCGTCGCTGTGCATATCGTAAGAATCAGGGATACGATAAACGGCCAGAATTTCCCGGAATATACGCCGGTAAGGAAGAATGCACATGCGATCAGGCTGATAAACGCATCGAGCGGGATCGATCCGATAAAGGCATGCGGATGCATCTCAAACTGCTGGTAACGGATCTCATCGACACAGTCCTTCATCTCTTCGGCCATCTGCGCCTGAGCGGTTTTTACCGTCTCAGCTCCCGCAGTGCGGCGTTTGTGATTTTTACAGATCGATTCGATTCCATCGGTTATGTATTTAATGTAATCCATAGCTGTCGCCCTCATTCTTTTGAGTTCTGGAACGCCCGGTACTGTTCCAGGATGTGTTTGCGGAAGTCTTTGGTGATGATGCATGTCACAACCGCAACGAAGATCAGAAACAGTATCGCCTGCAGGAAGATCGCCAGCATCTCATTGATTTTGGTGCCGGCTGTGTCAATGATCTCCGGATGCATGATCAGCGCCAGCTCCAGCGTTCTGTCGATTTTTATGACGGAACCGGGAATCAGCTTGATGACATTCAGATCATAAAGATCAATAAATGATGTTAAAAGCAGCGGAATAAAGCTCCCCATGATCGTAATGACGGACATGAAGATCGAATACTGAAGCGAACAGTACTGCACGCTGAGCAGGATGGGAAATACAAAGAGAAGACTGCCGCCAAGACCCAGTGTGGACGTGGTGGTCACAGCGGACAGGACGAAACAGATTCCGATCACCCATTTCAAATAGATTCCTGCGCCTTCCCGTTTTTTGACATACATCAGTACCGCGATGGAAATGATCAGCAGGATCACAGAAAAAACCATAAAGACAGACGTTGCGCCAAGTTCTCTGACTTTGAAATAAAGGAGTACGGATAAACCGCACAGCAGCAGTTCAAGGTAAACAAACAGATGCGCACTGATCAGGTTTCCGGAGCGTTCAAGGGTTCCAAACAGACCGAGCTTGCCTCTTCGCATATAGGATTTTGAGATCAAGTTGACAGCCTCCTTCCATTTTTCACATATGAATTATATAGGGTTTTCACATTTTGAGGCAGAAATGAAACCCTGCCTGAATGATCCCGTTCCCGTATAATCAGATACAGAGAACTTCATTATGAAACGAGTGATTGTGATCGGCAGTCCCGGTGCAGGGAAAAGTACTTTTGCGCGCCGGCTGAGAGACAGGACAGGGATCCCGTTAGTTCATCTGGATATGATCTGGCATCAGCCGGACAGGACAACCATTTCCAGAGAAGCGTTTGACCGGAAACTCTCGGACATCCTTAAAACCGATGCCTGGATTATTGACGGGAATTACGGAAGAACACTGGAACTGCGTCTTCAATCCTGCGATACGGTTTTTCTTCTGGATTATCCCCTGGAGGTCTGCCTTGCCTCAGTGGCAGCCCGGATCGGGAAACAGCGAGAAGATCTGCCCTGGACCGAAGAAGAGTTTGATGAAGAATTCCGGCAGTGGATCATTGATTTTCCTTTATCAGAACTCCCCCGGATCTATAAGCTGCTGGATCAGTACGGCGCAGAATTGGAAGTTCATATTTTCAAAACCAGAGAAGAAGCAGATCAGTTTCTGAAAGGTATTTAAGAGCGGATAATGCGGGACGGCGGGCGAAAAAAGCCCGCTTCTGTTTTTAATGAACTACAGAAACGGGCAGATGTACCAAAGTTAATCCGGAAATTTAATTCGTTTGCGGAATACCGGCAGGAGCCGTTCCACAATCGGACCGGTCGCAAGGAAGGTCACCAGAGTTCCGATTCCGGCAAGGCCTCCCATTAAAAGACCGATTACCAGAAACAGAAGCTCCACGCCCCAGCGGACCACCTGGTAGCGCTGCTGGGTCAGTTTCTGAATCGAAAGCAGGAACGCATTGTATGGGTCATAGCCGGCGGCCGGCGTAATGGCCAGCGCAGAACCGGAGGCATAGACCAGCTCTCCAAGTATCAGAAACAGAAATGCGCTGAGTTCGTTTGCGGGCAGGGAAGGAAACAGAAATCCAACCGTATCGATTCCGATACTCGTGCAGACCATTGCCAGAAAGCTGACTACGGAGATCATCTTTTTATCCACACACCATGCAAACAGGATCTGACAGAGATTCACACCCATGTTCATAATTCCGATGGTCAGTCCGATATTCTTCTGCATGCCATCCAGCATGACGGTAAACGGATCGGTCCCAAGCTGCGCATGATCGCAGAGTCCGATTCCGATACCGAATATAAAGCAGCCCAGTGCAGTGACTGCCATACGCCGTACATCACGTTTCATTCTCAGTTCCTCTTTAACCGCTATGATTGTACACGCCGCAATCAGACACCGCAAACAAAACGGCCGGACCCCGTTCATACTGAGGAGTTCGGCCGTTTCATACGTTTCTATCGGTAAAACAGGGATGCCGGCAACAGATACAGATACGGTGCCGTGATGACCGCAAGCGCAAGTGCGGTCTTCTTCACCTGGTCGGCTGTAAGAATTTCCTTTTCCAGGATCCGTTTGTCCAGGTGATAAATGCATACTGCAGAAACCGCAATCGCGGCCAGGATAATCAGCACACTGAAGATATTGGAAAACGGATTCCAGTTCAGCCCGAATTCGACCGCATGGAAGTCCCCTCCGATTGCGCCAAGCAGGTACATAGCGCCAAGCAGGATCAGGGATCCAACAAAATCCGAGACAAAACCCGCCAGGCAGATCTTCCACGACAGCCGCATGGACCTGGACGCATACGCTGTATCACCGGCGTGTTTCAATGCACACCTTGTCACAAGCCAGTCGATCAGCCAGTTGGCCGGAATTACGATCAGCCACAGCCAGCTGGGAAACCATATGAGCAGCCAGATCGGCAGGATGATATTGTACAGACGATGTTTCTGATTCATACAACTCTCTATTTGTTTATATATTCCGCCAGTTTCTTCAGCGTTTCGTCATTGTAATGCAGACCGTCCCGTATATAGCCGATCTCATTGTTCAGGATCTCAGGAACCGTTGTCCATTCTGCATTCTGAAGCACTTCACTGCCGGCAACAGTTTCCTTTAACAGCGCATTGTAGTCTTCTTCATAGCGGTTGAACTCTTCCGCAGAATACTGCAGCACATTGCCGTTCCGTGCACCGCCCACGATACCGATCACCGTGACAGAAGGATAAACGTCCTTCCCTTCATATTCATAATGCATGGACGCATACTGTTGTTATAAGGACAGCTTTTCTGGTACTAATCATTTCCGTTCTTTCTTACTGCCTGGAGTCCTGTGATTTCCCAAGGAACTCTTCTTTTGTGATCTCTCTGGAATGATCCGTTTCTTCTCCGGTAAAGGCGTTGTATTTGTAGTCATTGTCATAGTAGTGCGCTTCCATCGGCTTCTCTTTATTCTTGTGCAATACGATTGCGAACATGGAGATGAACATCCCGACCGCTCCGACGATACCGATACCCAGAATAATGGACGCAAGTGTTCCGGGATGGATAAACAGCATCAGAAGTCCGATCACGACGCCGAAGAAAAACATGTATCCGAAGCCCTCGATAATGAATCTTTCCCTTTTTGTTGCCTGCCAGGTGCCTGAGGCATGGAATTCCTTTCCCTTGCGGCGCTCATAAAGCGGCACTTCAATCCCATTCGGTTTCACCTTGCGTTTGCGCATGATGTCTTCCACTTTATCAGTAATCTGTTTGTCCATATCGTTCCCCTTTTATTATTCAATCGGATTGCTGTGATCAGTCCAAATACAAAAAGAACCACTGATGTTTTCAGAATTATTATTCATCAGTGCGTCCTCATTTCGCAACATCCGGGCAGACCACAGACTGTAACAGATCAGAAATATTGTTTTTATTATATATTCATGTCATGCATTTAAGAAACACCGGCAGTTTCTGACAGACTGGAATCTGTCAGAAAATACGTTTATAGAACTCGATCTCATAATCGGCACCCAATTCATCACAAAGCATCTTATAGGTGCGTTTCGCAGCGTTTTCAAACGCCTGAATCTGCGTGTTGTCCCAAAGCAGATCAGCGACCGGGTCGTTCCAGTTCAGTGCTTCATCGTGCTTCTTTATGAGATATTCCAGTTCATCTTTAAGCTTCTGTGACACCGGCAGCGTATCCGTGGAAACCGGATAGTCTCCAAACTTTTCTTCCGCGGCTTTGTTCATACTCCAGAGACATACGCCGCTGCCCCAGTCGAACATATATTTCAGTTTATACATTTTGTATTACTCCATGGATCCCGATTTAACTGATCGTGATTTTCAGTCTGTTGCGGATACCAGCATTACTGCATATCTGTTCAGCGTCCTGTCATAGACACTCCAGCAGCATGCGCCATACCATTCATGACCGGCGTCAAAGAAATCCGACCAGTCGGTTGTCCATTCATAAATATCAAGCCCGTCTGTACCGTTTGGAAACAGCGCTCTGTTCACACTTCTGAAGTCTTCCGGCGTGTTTCTTCTGCCATGGATCGGTTCCATCAGCGCATACCAGTAAGGAACCGTTGTCCAAAAGTTCTCATCATCGGGTTTCCACTCCGCATCATAAAAGGCGTTTCCGTAATAATCCGTCTTCACAATATTCGGACAGTAGAAAAGCTCCTGCGGGTTCAGCGGAGAAGGTTTTGCTTTATTGATGTCATAAACCAAAGGCCGCAGTTTATCCGCAAGGTCATCACCAAACATGATCCGGGCCCGTTCTTTATCCTCTATACTTTGTTTTACCAGCCAGTCAAAGACAACCCGCAAAGCTTCCCGGTGAGAGCTGATTCCCTCATAGGGCTTATCATCACGTAACAGATGATAGTCAACCTCACCGACAAGATGATATTCATTGTCCGGATCATATTGTTTTATGAATGTATAAAATGCGTCATTCTCTGTTCGTTTCATCATGCATACCTGTAATTCCGGCACAGCGGAATACCATCATTTTTTTCCGACAGGAATCGATACTTCACATATATAATCCCGGATAAAGCGTTCCACCGTTTCCTGCGCCATTTCCAATGACGCATACGTATTCCATCCAGAATTCCGGACCATCACGGGATCTGTGCCGAACCTGTGATACAGGATCTCTGCATCTTCCGGTTTATATCTTCTGAGAAACAGCCGTTCGGTTCTCAGTTCCTCTGTTCCCTGCATTTCGTTACTCCTCAGCTGTGCTTCTTCTGAAACTCCACATCATACAACAGATACTTGTTTCTTCCGTCTTTTTCCGCTTCCGTAAATACGACCGCAAATCCGTTTCCGATGATCAGTGCCGCATCCGTTCCCATACCTGCCATTGAGACAGCTTCTTCCAGCGTCAGCTGCTTCTGATCCAGGAACGGATCCGGAGATAATATCCGGCATATCTCATTGTGTTTTCTGACAAAGGCGGTAAATTCGGCTCTGTGATTGAGATCTTCGCCTTCCATGGATATCCTTGCCGGGTTGATCAGTTCCCCTGCCTGATGACAGAACCGGCTTAAGCCGTCATACCGTCTTGCGGGCGTTGTCAGTTCAAACAGGATCCGCTCCTGACGGTTTTTGCGGATATATGATTTAACAAACAGTGTTTCTGCGGTAACGTCCATTATTCACTCAGTTCCTAAGCACATGTGTCTTCTTTTCGATGAATTCGTTTCTACGTTTATCTTACCGTATTTCATCCCGCCCCTAAATAAAACACCGCACGCATTCGGTA
>JAFOLE010000207.1 GCA_017419465.1 Solobacterium sp.
CGCGGCAGGTTGATCGTGACAACGCCGACCGAACCGGTGCTCTCGCCGCTTCCGAAGAAGCCGCCGCTCTTCTTGCGCAGTTCACGCAGGTCGAGACGGAGTCTGCAGCACATGGAACGGACATCGCTCGGTTCCATATCGGAATTTACATAGTTGGAGAAATACGGGGTTCCGTATTTTGCGGTCATCTCAAACAGGAGACGGTTGTTTTCCGTTTCACTCCAGTCAAAGTCACGGGTGATGGAGTAGGTCGGAATCGGATACTGGAAGCCGCGGCCGTTGGCATCGCCTTCGATCATGATCTCAATGAATGCCTTGTTGATCATGTCCATTTCAGCCTTGCAGTCCTTGTACTTGAAGTCCATTTCCTTGCCGCCGACAATTGCCGGAAGTTCCGCAAGGTCTGCCGGTACCGTCCAGTCCAGCGTGATGTTGGTGAACGGAGCCTGGGTTCCCCAGCGGCTCGGTGTATTGACGCCGTAGACGAAGGACTGAATGTCCTGCTTGACCTGGCTGTAGTTCAGGTGGTCTGCCTTGACGAACGGTGCGAGGTAGGTGTCAAAGCTGGAGAATGCCTGCGCGCCTGCCCATTCATTCTGCATGATGCCAAGGAAATTGACCATCTGATTGCAGAGGGTGGACAGATGCTTTGCCGGCGCAGAAGTGATCTTGCCCGGAATGCCGCCGAGACCTTCCTGGATCAGCTGCTTCAGGGACCATCCTGCACAGTAGCCGGTTAACATCGACAGGTCATGAATATGAATGTCCGCATTGCGGTGAAGCTGTGCGATTTCCTCGTCATAGACTTCGGAGAGCCAGTAGTTGGCAGTGATGGCACCGGAGTTGGAGAGAATGAGACCGCCGACGGAATACGTTACGGTGGAGTTCTCCTTTACACGCCAGTCAAGTGCCTTCAGATAGCTGTCGACCAGTTTCTTGTAGTCGAGCGTGGTGGCCGTGATATTACGGATATTCTCACGCTGTTTACGGTAGAGAATGTAGGCTTTCGCCACATCCGCATAACCCGCATTGGACAGAATTTTTTCTACGCTGTCCTGAATATCTTCGACGCCGATCAGATCATCCTTGATCTTCGGTTCGAATTCACTGGTAACCTGGAGTGCGATCATGTCCAGTACGCTGTCCGCATACTGTCTGCCGCAGGCGTCAAATGCCTTGCGGATCGCAGCACTGATCTTCTTTACATCAAACTCGGTTACGCTTCCATCACGCTTTACTACCTTGAACATACTTCTTAACCTTCCTTTACCCCTCTGAGTTCCGCTGTCGGAACATATTTCTGAACCGCCTCAAGCAGTTCCATCATTTCATCTTTTGAATAAGCGCTCCAGCCCGGCTGGATCACGTTGCTGGTTTCGGTGTACTGCTGGAGATAATAGTGCTCCGATCCCTGGATCCATTTGGCGATCTTTATCAGATCATCCTTCGTGTGGAACTCCCGGACCACCGTGGTGCGGAATTCATGTTCGATCGGGCTTGCCTTCAAATATTTCACCGAAGCCTCAATCTGCTTGATCCGGAACACATCCGCATTGAGGCCGACCGTCTCGTAATACCGTTCCCGGCTGTTCTTCACGTCCATGGCCACATAGTCGACCATGCCGGTTTCACAGATCTTTGCGAGCCGGTCCGGGAAGTATCCGTTCGTGTCCAGCTTGACCAGATACCCCATTTCCTTGATCGCCTTTATGAAGTCTTCCAGATCCTCCTGAATCAGCGGTTCACCGCCGGTGACGCAGACACCGTCGAGAATGCCTTTGCGCTTCTCAAGGTAAGCCAGCACATCATCAGGATCGTAGAATTCATAGTTGTCCGGTACGAAGACAAGATCGCGGTTGTGGCAGTACGCACACTTGAAGTTGCAGCCGCCGGTGAATACCGTCGCTGCCATCTTGCCCGGATAATCCAGCATTGTCATTTTCTGGAGGCCGCCGATCTTGATGCCGGAGTAGAGCGGCTCCGGGTTCAGATACATGCGGGAGTTGGTCGTGACCTTGTCCAGCAGGTCTTCGAATTTTCCGAAATCCGTATTTATCGCCAGTTTCTGGCGGCATTCATTCCGCAGATCGTACAGTTCATTCATGATCTCCAGTGCCCGCTGCGTTGTGTAGAGACGCTTGACGCGGCGGTCGTTTTCATCAACCTTTGAGAGAACATAGCCCTGTTCGATCAGCTTCTGAATGCTCTTTGTGGTGGTTCCCTTATCGACTTCGCCGATCCGGGACACCTCATTCATCGTGATGCCCTCCTGTTCATAGATCAGGAAGAGGAAGATCAGCTGACCGCTTCCAATCTCGTATTTGGCCATCGTCTTATCGAAATACTTCTGGACATTCCGATAAAGCGCGGAGATATCGATCAGAAAACTGCTTTCAGCCATACGTTCCCTCCTTTCCCGGCAGAATAACAGGTGCACCAATGAATAGTTGGATTTCCAATTTTTATTCCGTCTCTGATTCTAGCACGTTTTTCCGGGAGGAAAACATCTTTTGCCCGAACATCCTGGAAACTAAAAAGCGGATTGTTGGGAAATAATTCAATCCGCTTCAGGTTACCCTCTTCAAACCGCATGAAATCAAGAGATGATGGCGCTGTTTTATTTCCCGGAAACCCGCTTTTTACATTTTTCATTGTGAAAAAATAACTTTTTGTGAAACGTGTTTCACACAGATTCTGCAGGGTTCGGTGTGGATTTCTGCCCGTTTTCCGGCAGGAATCCCTCAAAGATAAACAGGTCAAAATGCGGCCGCATCGCATCCAGTTCTTCCTGACTCTGAATCGTCCAGGCAACCGCCGGACAGTGAAACAGCTTCCGTGTCACGTTCCGCGAGGGATTCTTCCAGTGTTTTGCGTTATAGGCAATGAAATCCGGCCGGGTAATCCCGTCAAATAACAGAAATTCACTCGCCAGTGCGCTCGGACGCCGGTATTTCGGATTCTTTGTGAATGCCTCACTCAGCTGGCCGCGGATGATTTCCGGCCGGTTGTGCCGGTACCATGCGACCGCAAACGGATTGAAGCTCTCCACCACATACGGTCCGTGGTAGTTCTGTAATAATGCGTCCGCCTTTTCGCATACCGGAACCTGATGATCTCCGTCACCGGTCTTCATCTCAACGATCAGCGGCACTTCCCCGTTGATCAGCTCCAGCACTTCCGCAAATGCGGGAATGCGCTCTTCACTGTCGAGAAGATGAAACTGCTTCAGCTCGTCCAGCGTATAATCCGTTGTCTTACCGGACACCGGCGTTCCTTCGCTGTTTCGTACGACACGGTCCAGAGTATTGTCATGGATAATCACCGGGATTCCGTCTCTGGAAAGCTGTACATCCAGTTCAATTCCGTATCCGTGCTCTTTTGCCAGGCGGAATGCGGCCATCGAGTTTTCCGGAATTCCGCGCCTGTTATCATATAACCCGCGATGCGCATACAGGACGTGCGCAAACTCCTTCACCCAGTCTTTGCGGGAAGAAGGTTTTACGGCATAGAGATACGCGCCGGCTGCGCCGAGGGCAATCCAGGGAATCATCATTGTGACATCTCCGTTTCTGTCTATTCATTATAGTATCGTTCTGTCTATCCCCTTCGGTATAATTTAGGAGAAGGAAGGTTTGTCTATGTATAGTCCCTCACCATCGCGTTATGATTCCATGCCCTACCGCCGCTGCGGAAACAGCGGGCTTTTACTGCCTGCCGTATCCCTGGGTCTCTGGCATAACTTCGGAGACACCGGCGATTATTCGAACATGAAGAAACTCCTGCATACGGCATTTGATCTCGGTATTACGCACTTCGATCTTGCGAATAACTACGGACCGGAACCCGGTGCCGCGGAGCGCAATTTCGGAAAGCTTCTGCACGAAGACTTCGCGTCCCACCGAGATGAGCTGATCATCAGCACAAAGGCCGGCTATGACATGTGGCCGGGCCCTTACGGCAACTGGGGCAGCCGCAAGTATCTGCTTGCCTCACTCGATCAGAGTCTGGAGCGGATGAAGCTCGACTATGTGGATATCTTCTATCACCACCGCATGGATCCCGATACTCCGCTGAAAGAAACGATGGGTGCGCTTGCGCAGGCCGTTACCAGCGGAAAGGCACTCTATGTCGGTCTTTCCCGGTATGATGCCAAGCGGATGGATGAAGCCGCAAAGATCCTGGAAGAACTCCATGTGCCCTATGTGATCAATCAGGACCGTTACAGCATCCTTGACCGGAATATTGAAACCAGCGGTGCCCTGAAACAGACCGAACTTCTGAAGCGCGGTCTCATCGCCTTCTCTCCGCTGGCCCAGGGTCTGCTTTCGGATAAATATCTCAATGGCATCCCCGCCGACAGCCGCATCCGGACGGACGGCAGATATCTGAAGGAATCCGCCCTGACGGCCGAAAAGATCCGCCGCATTCAGGCACTGAATGAAATCGCAAAGATGCGCGGCCAGACACTTTCGCAGATGGCCCTGGCGTGGGATCTGCGCAAAGAAGTGCTCACCTCGGTTCTGATCGGCGCATCCCGTCCCTCACAGATCGAAGAAAACGTGAAGGCCGTCACCA
>JAFOLE010000208.1 GCA_017419465.1 Solobacterium sp.
ATGGTCGGTAATGCAGATGCCTTCATGGCCAAGTCCGAAGGCATATTTGACCACCGCAGCCGGAGAACAGACGCCGTCCATTTCCGACATGTTTGTATGCATATGAAGCTCAATGCGCTTTTCTTCCGCAGTGTCCTTCACTGCTTCGATCTCTTCTTCATCGACCTGTACTGCAACAGCTACCAGATCTTTTGCGAAGTTGTCCGGCGCAACGGACACATAAAACATGTAATGCTTTCCGACCTGGATTGCATCCAGTTCTTCAACCGTAAAATTACGGCCTTCAAAGCACTTTACAAGGATCGCATCCGTACCGTCATACACCGAAAGCGTACGGATCTTCTTGCCGACTCTTGTAATGATATCTTCCGCCGCAAATACTTCACCGCTGATCCGGATGTCATCCGTCTGATCCAGCACATCGCAGAGATTGACGAGCGGCCAGTCCTTCCGCTTCGGAGGAATATAACGTTTCTTTTTCACTTCCGGTGCCGGCGCAGGTTTCGGTTCTTCCCTGCGCACAACCGTATCAACCTTATAGGATTCAACTTCATGCAATTCGAAGCGAAGATGCATCGAAGGAATACCGATCCGGTGGAAGTAATTCTGGATATCCAGCGAAAATGCGGAGGCGCCTTCCTTCTGCTGTTCGTCCGCGAACATAAACGAAAGCGTCTGATCCGCTTCCGCATAACGAAGACTTCCGGCACGCAGCGGCGCCAGTTCCGGATCTTCATCCAGCAGGAAATCCACGTATCGCTGCAGTTCCCCAAGTGAGATATGTTCATTGTCACAGCTGACGGAAATATCGACCGGACAGCCGCATGCTTCCGTAAGCCAGTCACGCAGTGACAGATAGTCCTGAAACAGCATTGGCTCCGGCGCGTGAAGATCGACTGAGATCCTTCTTCCGGAACGATAAAAACGCACATTTTTCACAAGCAGTGAAGACAGGTGCTCTAATCCCGGTGCCGACTGTTTTCTGAATATTTCTTCTAATCTCTGTTCCATAACGTACCGTCATTCTAACACGCACTCCGGTTATTACGAGTCTTGACAATTCGTTTTGACAAAATGAAAACCCATACCGGAGTATGGGTTAATCCGTTATAAAAGTATTCCGGATTATTTCAGCAGTCCCTTCAGGAATTTGCGGGCAGAGCGGATTCCGATGTTCAGCGCTTCATTTTCGAGCTTGGATTTTGCCTTTTTCGCAAGACGGTTGCCCCACTCCGCCTTTTCCTTTTCGCGTTTCGCCTGCTCACGCGCTTCCGCACGTTCCTGTTGTTCGCGCAGTTTTGCCTGGCGCTTTTCCTCTTCAGCGGCTTCCTTTTCCGCTTCTTCCTGACGATAGATGTTCTCCATCTCTTCATACGCGGATTCCGGATCAAATGCCTTTTCGTATTTGCCGTAAATGCTGTCGTTTTCGATGTAGCGCATGACCGTTTCTTCCGGCGCAATGCTCATGGAAGACTTCGGCGGAAGGATCTTTGTCTTCTGAACGATGGTCGGTGCACCCTCTTCATCAAGTACGGAAACAAGCGCAGTACCTGTTTTCATATTTGTGATGGTTTCAACCGTATCAAGATCCGGGTTCTGGCGGAAGGAATCTGCGGCCATTTTTACGGTCTTGATCTCTGCCGGGGTATATGCACGCAGACTGTGCTGAATGCGATTGGACAGCTGTGCAAGTACTTCCGGAGAAATATCGGACGGAGACTGTGTGCAGAAGAAGACACCGACACCCTTGGAACGGATCAGTTTGATCGTCTGTTCGATCTTGTCGACCAGGCGCTTCGGTGCATCATCAAATAACAGATGTGCTTCATCAAAGAAGAAGACCATCTTCGGTTTCTCCGCATCGCCGACTTCCGGCAGTCTGTTATAGAGCTCATCAAGCATCCAGAGCAGGAATGCGGAATAGAGAAGCGGATGCTGGAAGAGTTCTTCGCACTCCAGCATGTTCATCATTCCCATGCCGCCTTCTGTCGTCATCCAGTCATCGATGTTGAGCGACGGCATGCCGAAGAACTTATCGCCGCCGTCTGTTTCAAGCTGAAGCAGTTTCCGCTGAATCGCGCCTACCGACTGTTTGGATACGTTTCCGTAGGTCGTCGTGTATTCCTTGGAATGTTCTCCGACATAGGCAGTCATTGCCTGCAGGTCCTTGAGATCGATGATATCGAGTTCCATATCCTTTGCGACACGGAAGATGATGTTCAGAACGCCTTCCTGTGCCTCGGTGAGATCCATGATACGGCTCAGAAGCAGAACACTCATATCCTGCACTTTCGCACGGACCGGATGTCCGTAATTCTGATATACATCAAAGAAATGGACCGGATACGAACGGACGTCAAAGTCCTCGATTCCCATGGAATCAAGACGTCCCTTGATTCCTTCCATGTCTCCCGGACGGATCATGCCGGAAAGATCACCTTTGATATCGGCGATAAAAGTAGGAACACCGAGTTCGGAAAGTGATTCGGCGATTACCTTGAGTGTTACGGTCTTACCTGTTCCGCTGGCACCGGCAATCAGTCCGTGCCTGTTCATCTGGGAAGGAATGAGGGAGATTTCAAGATCTCCGGCTTTTCCAAGGAGAATTTTTCCGTCTTTAATCATCGTTATACCTCACCGTTTTCTCTGATTTCATAGCCGCCGACCGAACGGATCCGCAGCTGATAACAGGATCCTTTTCCAAAGATTGATTCCATCTGTGTAATGTATGTCTGTGTCATATCCAGCGGCACAAATGCCTGAATGGTTCCCGCAAAGCCGCCGCCGTGCACACGCCAGGCACCGCGTCCGTTCAGTATCTCTTCACTGATTGCAAGACCGACCGCAAGCGACTGATGCGTCAGATCATTGGGCGGATAGACATTCTGCAGATACATGAAGCTGGACCGGCCGCTTTCGATAATATGGCTCAGGAATGCACGGATCTCTCCATGTTCCAGTGCAGATACTTCATCATTGACGCGATCGGTTTCATGCAGGAAATGATAGGTTCTTAAGAATGCGCGGTCACCGCACTGACGCCGGATCTCTGTCGCATACTTCTGGAAGTCCTGCATGGTGCATTCCGACAGCACTGTTTTTCCCATGACCGCTGCCGCTGCTTTCATCTCACCAGGCACTTTGGAATACTCATCGGAAAGGTCCGCATGAGACTGCTTGCAGTCGGTAAGAATCAGGGAATATCCATGCTTGTCGAGTTCGAACGGGATATTGCGTACTGCCGGGTTTGATGCATCCCGGAAATCAATGGTTACGAATCCGCCGACGGAGCATGCCATCTGATCCATCAGACCGCTGGCTTTTCCGAAATAGATGTTCTCGGCATACTGTCCGGTCATTGCCTGCTCGATCGGACTGATTGTTCCGCCGTTATACAGCGCACTCAGAATCTCCGCAATCAGAATTTCGAATGCCGCTGAACTGGACATTCCGCTTCCCGGAAGAACATCACTCTCCGCATAGCAGTCAAAGCCGCCGATCTGATGATGATTCTGTACATAACGCGCCGCGATACCCCGGATCAGGGATTCTGTCGTATTGTACTGATCCTCATGGATATCAAGATCGGAGATATCCACCGGATCTACCTGAAATGCATCGGAGTAATAGGAAATCACCGGCTGATCGATGGCACGCACCACCGCGAGTACATCGAGGTCAATGGATGCGGCGAGAACGCGTCCAAGCTGATGGTCTGTATGATTTCCGCCGACTTCTGTACGGCCGGGTGCGGAGAAGAGTCTTGCGTCACAGTCTCCGAATTTTGTTTCCGCATGATCGAGAACACGAAGCCACCGTTCCCGCTGTTCCGGAATCCGTCTGTCACCATAAAGGAACGCCATTGTTTTATCCAGTTTTGAATCATTCAGATGCTGTTTCCATTCACTGATCTTCATAATATCCTCCGTTATCTGACCATCTTTTCAAATGCATTTTTTGCGGCATTCTGTTCCGCCTGTTTTTTGGAATTTCCGCTGCCGGTTCCCATTACCAGTCCTTCCACAACCGCATTCATCGTAAATACCGGATTGTTGGAAGGTCCTTCTTCATTTACCAGCACATACTGCACCGAAGTACGGCGGTCTGTCTGCACATATTCCTGCAGTTTTGTTTTGTAGTCCTTGAATACCTCACTGTTTGCCGGATGAACGATATCATCATCCATTGCAATATGCAGGAAGCGGTCAGCCGCATCATATCCCTGAACAAGATACAGTGCCCCCAGGAAGGCCTCAAACATATCTGCGATGATCGCGTCCTTGTTGCGGCCGCCAGTCTTCTCTTCCCCGGTTCCAAGCTTGAGAAACTGATTGAGACCAAGCTTTCTGCCGTACGCCGCAAGCGCCTTTTCACAGACAAGGCTCGAACGAAGACGTGTCATTTCGCCTTCGGAAAGCGGCGGATCCAGCGGGTAGATCTGTGTGCTTGACCACAGCTGAAGTACGGCGTCGCCCATGAACTCAAGCCGCTCGTTGTCGTGACGGTTACGGTGCTCATTGGCATAGCTGGAATGGATAAACGCCTGTTCAATCAGTTCATTATGAGTTACCTGGATGCCATGATCCAGGAGCCAGTCAAAGATTGTCAAAATGGTACCTCCTAATCCGCATAGCGCTGCCGTTCAGCAAGTTCTCTGCGCATATGATCCAGAAGTATTACATAATCCGGATTGTCCTGATCCAGTACAATATGCGCCGCATCCCTGCGGGCTGTATTGATGATTGCGGTGTCTTCCGCAAGATTTCCGAGCAGGAATCCAGGGAGTCCGCTCTGTCTTGTTCCTAGTATATCACCCGGTCCACGCAGCCGTAAATCTTCCGCCGCAATGGCAAAACCATCGGTTGTCCGCACCAGAACATTCAGCCGTTCCAGGGCTTCCGGATCCTTTGATCCAGTCAGCAGCCAGCAATATCCCTGCTCGCTTCCGCGCTGTACGCGTCCCCGCAGCTGATGCAGCTGAGAAAGGCCGAACCGTTCACTGTCATAGATGATCATTCCGGTCGCATTTACAACATTCATACCGACTTCAACGACAGTAGTACTGAGCAGTACTTTTGCCTCTCCTGCCGCAAACCGGTTCATAACGGCATCTTTTTCCGCTGAATTCATCCGTCCATGCAGTAAGGCGACACTGCCTTCTCCAAACAGCTTAGTCAGCACAGGATACATATCCTCCGCGGCCCGCGCATGGAACTCTTCATTCTTTTCAATTGCGGCAGTAATGATATAAAGCTGCCGGCCGCTGTCGAGAAGCCCGCGGATCTTCGGGAGCACCGAACGGAAACTGTTTTCCTCGATCAGTTCTGTCACAACCGGTTTTCTTCCTTCCGGAAGGGTTTCGATTGTTGTGACATTCATTTCGCCATACATCGCGGAGGCAAGCGTTCTTGGAATCGGGGTGGCACTCATCAGAAGGAAATCGACCATATATCCCTTCTCCCGAAGCGCCCTGCGCTGTTCCACACCGAACCGTTGCTGTTCATCGGCAGCCACAAATCCAAGGCGCGCAAACTCCACCTGATCCATAAGCAGTGAATGGGTGCCGATCACAACATCCAGCGATCCGTCTTTCAACCGGGCAAGGATGTCCGCCTTTTCCTGTGCACTGCGGCCGCTGTACAGCACATCCACTGAAATGTCCGCAGATTCAAATAACGAATGGAGCGAACGGTAATGCTGACGGGCAAGGACCTCCGTCGGCGCAAGCAGCGCCGCCTGCACACCGGCAGAGGCAGCCGCTGCCATGCCAAGAAATGCCACAATGGTCTTACCGCAGCCGACATCCCCCTGCATGAGACGATACATCGGTGACGGTGATGAGATATCCCGCAGGATGTCTTCCAGTGCCGCATTCTGTCCGCTTGTAAGCCGGAACGGAAGTTCCTTCTTCAGACGTTCGATCAGCGCATGATCATAATTCCTTGGCGGTTTGTAAATATGAAGCGAGGTTTCCTGACGGGTAAGCTCCACCGCGGTAAAGAACTTCAGAAACTCCTCATATTTAAGCGTGCGCACCGCCTGATCAATTTCCTCCTGGGAAACAGGCTGATGAATCATGCGCAGCGCATCATACGCAGAAAGCAGTTTGTAACTGCGCCGGAATTCCACCGGCACAAGATCGGGAATGTCATGTTCAAATGCCCCAAGCGCTCTGCGGATGCACTCCCGGACAGTCCGCTGCTGGATGCCTGCCTTTACCGAATATATCGGCACGACCGGTTCCTGTTCCGACAGCGGTTTCGTATTGTATGTGGTTGCGGTAACACGGCCCTTTCCCATGTAGTTGCCGGTAATGGTAAGGATGTCGCCGTCTTTCAGTGTCTTTGCCCAGGGACGGTTGAAAATCGTCACATGAATCACATTATCATTTGCCAGCACCTGAAACCGGGATACCGAACGCCCCTTGAAATAAGCGGTCGATACCCTTCCGGCCAGCGTGCCCTGAAAGGTGACCTTTTCCTTTTCCTTCCATGTTTCGGGATCTGCCGCATTCAGCACATCATAACGAAACGGATAATAACGCAGAAGATCTTCGGCCGTTTCAATACCGAGTGACCGCAGCGCTTCGATCCGTTTCGGGGTGAGCTTCAGTTTTTTATCATTCAGTTCCATTGCCATCAGTATTATATCGCATGCGTTATACGGTTATGCATTGCGCATTGAAAAAGCATCCGGAATCCGGATGCCTTCATGTGAATCTCAGGAATATTACTCTACACCGATGATGAAGCAGTAGACCGGCTGTTCGCCCTTCTGTACTTCAACATCCACTTCATAGGTGTTTTCGATGTACTCGGAAACCGCTTTGGTCTCTTCGTCCGTCGCATCCTGTCCCTGGATAATCGTTACGATCTCACTGTCTTCATCGACCATCTGATTGATCAGGCGGCAGGTCGCATCGGTCTTTTCCCGGCTGGTCAAAACGATATTCTTATTCAGAATACCCATATAGTCGCCTTCATGGATTTCACGGCCTTCAATGGTCGTATTCTTGATGGCATAGGTAACCTGTCCGGATTTGACTTCGGAAATGCCTTCCTTCATATTTGCGGTATTCACTTCCGGTGTTTCTGCCGGATTGAACTGAATGCATGCCGCAAGTCCCTGCGGAATCGTCTTTGTTTCAAGTACAATGATATCCTTATTCTCCGTCACATCCGCAGCCTGCTTGGCAGCCATGATGATATTGGAGTTATTCGGAAGAATGAAGATATGACGTGCGTTCACCTTGGAGATTGCCTGAACAAAATCCTCGGTGGACGGATTCATCGTCTGTCCGCCGGAAACCACATAATCCGCACGGTAATCCTTGAACAGTTTTTCAAGACCCTTGCCAGCGCATACCGTGATGATGCCGTATTCCTGTTCTTCCGCCGGTGCTTCCGCGGCAGATTCCAGGATCGACTCATTCATCGAATCGCTTTCCGGTTCAATCTGGATCCGCATGAACTCACCGTAACGCTGTCCGAGATTCAGCGCATCACCGGGGTTCAGTGTGGATACACGTGTCTTGATCACATCGCCGTCCACAACAACGGTAATATGATCACCAAGCGCATTCAGCTTGTCACGGAACTTCGATTCCTTGAACAGGTGTGTTCCCTGATCGGTCAGCTTCAGAATGTATTCGGTACGATAACCGGTCTTCTTCTCTGCGGTTTCGCTTCCGATTCCCTCTGCGGCTTCCTTAACAGGTTCGCCTTTGAGGTAGCTGAGGAAGCCGTTGAAGATTGCGACAAGACCGGCACCGCCGGAGTCGACACAGCCTGTTTCCTTTAATACCGGAAGCAGTTCCGGTGTATGGTCCAGACTCTTCTGCGCTTCCTTGCAGAGGACTTCCATGTATTCTTCAATCGATGCAGACGGATGCTCTTTCATGTATGCTTCCGCTGCGTCCGTTGCTTCACGGACAACGGTAAGAATTGTTCCTTCTACCGGACGCATGACAGCCTTATAGGCCATCTTGGCGCCGTTTTTCATTGCGGCACAGAAATCGTCTGCGCCAAGATCACTCAGTTCCTTGATTGCCTGATAGAAGCCGCGGAAAATCTGAGATGTGATAACACCCGAGTTACCGCGCGCGCCCATAAGCAGACCGCGGCTCAGAGTTTTTGCGATAACCGGAAGTTCTTCACTGCCGGATTTGAGAATCTCGCTGATGCCGTTGGAAAACGTCAGAGACATGTTTGTGCCGGTATCTCCATCCGGTACCGGAAACACGTTCAGTGCATCGACTTCCTTCTTGCGGTTGTTCAGGTTGTTACAGCCGCTCTCCAGCATTTCCTTCAACTGTTTACCGTTCATTCGCTCCATGACTGTCACCTGCTTACTCAATGGCCTGAACGCCCTGTACATAGACGTTCACAGCCGCAATATCCTCAGAAAGAGATTTCTGAAGAACATATTTTACTTTCTTCTGTGCTTCGTTGACCACTTCAGAGATCTTTACACCGAAGCCGACAATAATATACAGGTCAATCTCAAGACCGTCATCTGTTCTGCGCACAACAACACCGCGGGAATAGTTTTCCTTGCGGAGCGCTTCTGCCCATCCGTCACGGAACAGTTTCTTACTGGCCATTCCGACAACACCGTAGCATTCGGTAATAACGCCTCCTGCAAGCGACGCAACTGCATCTTCCGTGACACTGATTGCGCCATATTTTGTTTTCCGTTCTACTGTCATATCAAAACCTCTCGCCTGTATGGCAACACGACTATTATATATCACACGTCCGGGAAGAACAGTATTCATTCACTCTCAGGACGTGTCAGAATCTGATCCTCGCCTACCGGATGCACAATGGTGGAATACGGCGGCAGGCTCTCCAGAAGCCAGACGTTTCCGCCGACCGTGCAGTGATCCCCGATCACGGTATTTCCGCCGAGAATGGTTGCGTTGGCATAAACGACCACATGATTTCCGATATCCGGATGACGTTTGCCGCCTTTTACCGGATTGCCGTTTTCGTCCTTTTCAAAGCTCTTGGCACCGATCGTAACACCCTGATACAGCTTTACATGATGTCCGATCGTCGCGGTTTCTCCGATAACAATACCGGTTCCATGGTCGATGCAGAAGTACTCACCGATCGTCGCGCCGGGGTTGATATCAATACCGGTCTTTTCATGGGCATATTCCGTCATGATGCGGGGAATATACGGAACGCCGATCGAATACAGTTCATGCGCAATACGGTAAATGCTGATCGCATAGAAACCGGGGTAACAGAGGATGACCTCCGCCATGCTTTTCGCAGCCGGGTCTCCCTCGTAGATTGCCTGAATATCCGTATTCAGAATCCGCATGATTTTCGGAAGCCGGTTCAGAAATTCCCGGGTCATCTCTTCCGCCAGCATCATATTCTTACCGCTGAAGCAGAGCGCCGCCGACATCTCACTCTTCATATCTTCCGCAAGCTGTTCCAGAGCGGCTTCCGCGGTCAGATTGTTGTAATGGTAATATCCCGGTAACAGTACGACCTGGGTCATCTTGATCAGCGACACGGTACGTGTGCGGTCCGCAATTCTGCGCGGCGCATTCAGATCGTTGTTGCGGGCGATGCGGATCTTCTCAAGCAGCTGTTTCATTTCTTCATTCATCACAGTTCATCCTCAAACAGTCTGGTGGAAAGATAGCGGTCTGCACTGTCCGGCAGAAGGACAACGATGTTCTTTCCTTCATATGCGTCCTGCTTGGCCAGCACAATGCCCGCATGGAGTGCAGCGCCCGAAGAGATGCCGACAAGCAGTGATTCTGTTTTTCCAAACAGCCGGGCAGCCTGCAGCGCCTCATCGTCTTTGACACGGATAATCCGGTCAATCAGGGATGTATCAAGCACATCGGGAATAAACCCGCCGCCGATTCCCTGGATCCCGTGCGGGCCGGCCGGTTCTCCGGAAAGCACCGCAGAGGTATCCGGTTCCACGGCGATGATCTCCGCATCGATATGCGAGTCTTTCAGACGTCTTGCGACCCCGGTCAGTGTACCTCCGGTTCCGACTCCGGCAATAAAGACATCCACATTATTTCCAAGATCCGCGCAGATCTCCGGTCCCGTGGTTTCATAATGCGCTCTTGCGTTGGCCGGATTGCCGAACTGATCCGGAATGAACGAATCCGGGATCTCCGCCTTCAGTTCTTCTGCACGCGCAATGGCACCTTTCATGCCGTATTTCCCGTCGGAAAGAATGACTTCTGCACCGTATGCCTTCATCAGGGCGATACGTTCCTTTGACATGGTATCCGGCATGACGATGATGACACGGTATCCGTGGGAAACACCGACCGCCGCAAGTCCGATTCCGGTATTGCCGGACGTCGGTTCAATGATCGTGCTTCCGGGTTTGAGGATGCCGCGTTCTTCCGCATCCAGAATCATAAAATATGCTGCCCGGTCCTTGGCGGATCCGGTCGCGTTGAACAGTTCAACCTTCGCAAAGAGATTTGCCTTCAGGCCGAGTTTCTCTTTCAGTTTCACACATTCCAGGAGCGGCGTATTGCCGATCAGCTGGGTCATCGACTGTACTTTCATATTCCTGTATTCTCCTCATCCCACTGCGGTATCTTCAGTCGGTGCAGCATCCGCACCGTTTTCTTCCGCAGCTCCATCCGTTCCGTCTTCTGCCGGCTCGGTTCCTTCTCCATCGGTTTCACCGTCTTCCGTATCTTCCTCTTTGGGTTCTTCAAGATATCCGTTCTTATACCACCCTTCAAAGAAGTGGGTCAGAAAGTCCGGATCTTTCTGATCCTGCCCGTAGGCATCGATCGGAATCAGAATTTTATTTCCGTTCTCGTCAAGATAGAAGTTGCCGTTGTTGTCGGAATAGTAATGTTTGACCGCACGGTCTCCCCATTTATTGTAAATGTAATTTCCGTCTTCATCCGTCCAGTACTCCAGAACGG
>JAFOLE010000029.1 GCA_017419465.1 Solobacterium sp.
CAGACCGTCCAGGATAATTTCCAGCACAAACGCGAGAATGATCCAGAACACAATAGCGATAAGAGGAACTTTCTCTGAAATTAAATGATTTCGTTGTTTTTCTTTCATTTCTATCACCTTTCTGACAGCCGGGATTTTTGGCTGCATAATATACATGGCTGCATAATATACACTATATTGTAACAAAGAGCTATCTCTTCCTTTTTCTAAACATAACTACAATACGTTAGCCGACCGCTATCCAGAATTTGTGGGTGAATGGAGTGATATCGAGAATTATGCGTTGGATCTGGAAGTGGATGAGGTTCTCCCTTCCAGCTCAAAACTCGCATTCTGGAACTGCTCAATCTGTAAACACACATATACGAAAAAGATCACAGACTACGTGCTTGCCAAACGAAGAGGTCACAATCCTTGCCCTTACTGTAACGGCCGGATCCCAAGACGATACTTCTACTGAAACAATTATATAAGAGATATTTGCGGGTCATTTTGACCCGCATTTCCTTTAGAAAATCAAAAGGAGGCTTTCGCCTCCTCGTGTTTAAGAATACTCGATTCCGAGAGTTATGTTCAAAAATCGCAATTTTTCAAAATTTGAAAAAGTCAGAGATCACCCCGGGTTATGTCGATTTTTGGACAAATTTTTTTTAAAATTTTTCAGAGTTTCAGAGCCCGTTCCCTTCATTTCAAATCAGAGATGCAGTACGCGTTCCTTGATTTCCTGCGTACGGCCCTGGTTCCAGAACTGCGTACCGATGTATCCGCAGGTACGGCGTGCAACATTCATCGTATCCTGATCGGTGTTTCCGCAGCACGGGCACTTCCAGATCAGTTTTTTATGTTCATCCTCAACAATCTGGATCTCTCCGTCGTAACCGCACTTCTGGCAGTAGTCACTCTTTGTATTGAGCTCTGCATACATGATCGTATTGTAGATATGCTTCATGACCGCAAGAACTGCCGGAATGTTGTTCTGCATGTTCGGAACCTCCACATAGGAGATTGCGCCGCCCGGAGACAGATGCTGGAACTTGGCTTCCTGTGTCAGTTTGTCGAACGCATTGATTTCTTCCGTTACATGGATGTGGTAGCTGTTGGTGATGTAGTTGCGGTCTGTGACATGCGGGATCACGCCGAAGCGTTCCTGGAGGCACTTTGCAAACTTGTAGGTTGTGCTTTCAATCGGTGTTCCGTATACGGAGTAGTCGATATTCTCCGCAGCCTTCCAGGTCTTGCATGCGTCATTCATGTGCTGCATGACCGCAAGACCGAATTCACGTCCTTCTTCACTGGTATGGGACTTGTTAAGCATGTAGTATACGCACTCCGCAAGACCAGCATAGCCAAGGCTGATCGTGGAATATCCGTCATAGAGCAGTTTGTCGATGACCTCACCCTTTTCAAGACGTGCGATCGCACCGTTCTGCCAGAGAATCGGCGCAACGTCACTCGGTGTTCCTTTCAGACGGTTGTGACGGATCATCAGAGCACGGTGGCAGAGCTCGAGACGCTCATCGAAGATCTTCCAGAACGAATCCATATCTCTTCCGGAGGAACATGCGATATCAACCAGGTTGATCGTTACAACACCCTGATTGAAACGGCCGTAATACCGGTGCTCACCCGGATGATAGTCTTTCGCATTGGCAATATTGCCGACACCGACATCCGTAAAGCGGTCCGGTGTGAGGAAGGAACGGCATCCCATGCACGGATAGATATCGCCTTTGAGTTCACGCATGATCTTTGCGGAAATGTAGTCCGGAACCATACGCTTTGCGGTGCATTCCGCCGCAAGCTTGGTCAGATAGTAGTACTTGGAATCTTCATGAATGTTGTCTTCATCCAGTGTGTAGATGAGTTTCGGGAATGCCGGAGTGATATAGACACCCTTTTCATTCTTGACACCCTTCATGCGCTGGCGGAGCATCTCTTCGATGATCAGCGCCAGGTCATCTCTGGTCTGTCCTTCCGGAACCTCATCAAGATACATATATACGGTCACAAACGGAGCCTGACCGTTGGTTGTCATAAGGGTAATGATCTGGTACTGAATCGTCTGTACACCGGTCTGGATTTCCTTGCGTACCCGTGCTTCCGCAATCTTGTTGATATGTTCCTGATCAGCCGCAACACCTGCTTCCGCAAGTTCTTCCGCAACGGATTCACGGTGCTTCTTACGGGATACTTCAACAAACGGTGCAAGATGCGCGAGTGTGATGGTCTGTCCGCCGTACTGGTTGGAGGCAACCTGCGCAATGATCTGGGTTGCGATATTGCACGCGGTCGCAAAGCTGTGCGGTTTATCGATTGCAGTCTCACTGATGACCGTTCCGTTCTGCAGCATGTCATCCAGATTTACCAGGCAGCAGTTATACATCGGCTGCGCAAAATAGTCCGCATCATGGAAATGAATGATGCCCTTTTCATGCGCGTCGATAATGTCCTGCGGGAGGAGGAAACGACGGGTGATATCCTTGGAAACCTCTCCGGCCATATAGTCACGCTGTGTGCTGTTTACGGTCGGATTCTTGTTGGAGTTCTCCTGCTTTGCCTCTTCGTTGTAGCGGCCGATCAGCGAAAGAATCTGCTTGTCGGTTGTATTTGCCTTACGAACAAGTGCACGCTCGTAACGATATGTGATATAGTTATGAGCCAGCTGGAATGCGCGCTCCGCCATGATTTCGGTCTCGACCATATCCTGGATTTCTTCGACCGCAAGCGCCCGCTTGAGACTTGAACAGTGCTCAATTACACGCTTTGTGATCTCCCGGATCTGTTCCTCAGAAACCTGACCGGTTTCCACGGTAGCGGCGTTTGCCTTGCGTACCGCATTTTCAATTTTTGCAGCGTCGAAGATGACTTCCTCACCGCTGCGCTTGATTACGTTAAGATTCATTTGATTACCCTCATTCAATTGCTTTTATCACAGATAGTTGGAAGTCCAACTATCTTGCCTTTGCAGTATGATTATATCAGTCTGTATGAGAAACACAAGGAAAATAAATATGAAAATAATGAAAATGTCAGACCGCGCAGAACACACCGGATTTTACCCTCAGACAATGCCTTCCGGCATATGAAAAACCATCCTAAAGAAACCATATAAAAAGCAGAGAATCCGTTTGAATTCTCTGCTTTTCGTTTCACTTTCAGTTACTGTTCCGATGGTAATTGTGATGGGAATTACATCAGTTTTTTGAACATTTCACGGAACTGCTCAAGTGTTGCAGGTCTCGGATTGCCAGGTGCGCATGCATCTGCCGCTGCAGACTCGCACAGGAAGTCGAGATCTTCTTCCTTCAGCTTCTCAAGCTTGGTCGGAATTCCGACATCGACAGAGAGCTGACGAACTGCATCAATCGCTGCCTTGCGGTATTCCTCCTGGCTCATGCCGGTGGTATCAACACCGAATGCCTCAGCAATCTTCTTGAACTTCTCGCCGGTGTATTCCTGGTTGAATTCCATAACGATCGGCAGCATCATTGCGCAGGCAACACCGTGCGGAGTGTCATATACTGCACCAAGTGTATGTGCCATGGAATGCGCGATACCAAGACCGACATTCGAATATGCCATCGCAGTGACATACTGTGCAAGCGCCATGCCTTCCCGTCCATCCGGATCGTTTTCGACCGCCTTGCGGAGATTCTTTGCGATCAGCTGGATTGCTTCGAGGTTAAGGCAGTCTGCCAGTTCCCATGCAGCGCCGGTTGTATAACCTTCGATTGCGTGGGTAAGTGCGTCCATACCTGTGGAAGCGGTCAGGCCTTTCGGCATCGAGGACATCATATCCGGGTCGACAACAGCGATATCAGGAATATCGTTAGGGTCAACGCAGACGAACTTACGACGCTTCTCAACGTCAGTAATAACATAGTTGATGGTGGATTCAGCGCCGGTTCCGCCGGTGGTAGGAACAGCAATGGTAAATACCGTGCGGTTCTTTGTCGGCGCAACGCCTTCCAGCGAACGTACATCATAGAATTCCGGGTTATTAACAATAATACCGATGCCCTTGCCGGTATCCATGGAGGAGCCGCCGCCGATGGTGATCATGAAATCTGCGCCGGATGCCTTGTATGCATCAACACCATGCTGGACGTTCTCGATTGTCGGATTCGGTTTGATTTCCGAATAGAGTGTGTACTCGATTCCGTTTTCCGCAAGGAGATCTGTCACTTTGTTTGTTACACCGAATTTAATGAGATCCGGATCGGATGCGACGAACGCCTTCTTAAAGCCTTTTGCCTTGACGATTCCGGGAATCTCCTGAATCGCGCCGTGTCCATGATACGAAATTCCATTTAATACAAAACGATTTACAGCCATATACTTTACCTCATGCTATTTCTGACTGATTATCTGATACCGAAACAATTAATCACCGAAGCTGACACCCATCAGCTTGGCTTCTTTGATAATGCGTGCCTTCGGGTCAACGGTCTTCAGCTTTCCGGCGACCTCCGCCAGCGGAACCTTGACCATTTCACGGTTCTTATATCCGACCATGAAGCCATACTCACCCTTGAGAATCAGATTTCCCGCTTCTGCGCCAAGACGGCTTGCGAATACACGGTCATAGGCAACCGGCGCACCGCCGCGCTGTACATGACCCGGTACGGTTACACGCACTTCACGTCCGGTCTTCTTTGCGATATTGTCTGCGAGCTCATAGGAAACAGACGGATACTTGTAATTCGCGAGCTTCTTCTTATATTCCTTCTTCGGAAGTTTTGCGTCTTCCTTGGAGATTGCCCCTTCCGCAACCGCAATAATCGTGAAGCGGTGTCCTTCCTTGTCACGCTGCTCGATCACATCAATGACTTTCTTCAGATCATACGGAATCTCCGGCAGAAGGATAATATCCGCGCCGCCCGCAAGTCCTGCATTCAGCGGCAGCCAGCCTACCTTGTGACCCATGACTTCAACGATGAATACACGGCCATGCGAAGAAGCGGTCGTGTGGATTTCATCAATCGCGCGAGTTGCGATATCAACTGCAGACTGGAAGCCGAATGTCATATCAGTGCCCCAGAGGTCGTTGTCGATTGTTTTCGGGAGTGTTACCACATTCAGACCTTCTTCGCTCAGCAGATTTGCGGTCTTGTGAGAGCCGTTTCCTCCCAGCATGACCAGGCAGTTCAGCTGAAGTTTATAGTAGGTCTGCTTCATCGCCTCGACCTTGTCGAGACCCTTCTCATCCGGTTCACGAATGGTCTTGAACGGGCACCGGGATGTACCGAGTATGGTTCCGCCGACAGTCAGAATATTTGAGAAATCCGATTCCGTCAGGATACGGAATTTTCCGTAGATCAGTCCTTTGTAACCGTCTTCAAAGCCGTAGAATTCAACCGGCTCCCGGGAATTCTTTGTGACGGTCTTAAAAACACCGCGCATCGCCGCATTAAGGGCCTGGCAGTCTCCGCCGCTTGTAAGCATACCGATTCGTAACATATTATTCTTATCCTCCTGGAGAAAATGTTATCTGAATTAATTAAAATACAAACCGCCCTGTTTCATCAAGAGTTCATTGCGCGGAATCATCGGTTTTCCTGTCGGAACTGCTCAGCCGAAGAAAAAAAAGCAGCGGTATCCGCTGCATTCCAGGTCTTTTATTTTCTGCGTTTACGCTTCATCCGGCCCAATTTCACATACGCCGCATAGAACGCTGTGAGGAAGAATGCCGAGAGAATGATCCCGCCGATGATATCGGTCAGCCAGTGTACGCCGGAAAGAAGACGGGTCACCGCCGTCAATACGGCAAGGATCCAGCAGAGCGGACGGACCAGTCCGGAAACCGTCGGATTCTTCAGATAGTCCGGAAGAAGAATCGCCCCGACGCCGTAGCCCACACATCCCAGCATCGCGTGCGTTGAAGGATAGGAAGGCTCCGGCGCAGTTTCACCCGGCATGATGACCGGGCGGTAGTTCACAACAACCTTGTCAAACAGAATATAGGCAATGATTACGCAGACATAGATCACGCCTGCCGCGATCAGCCGTTTATCCACTTTCGCGAGGCTTTTCCGCTGGATCAGCTGGACCAGACCGATAATTGCAAACACACCGCAGAGCAGAATCGCAAGATAGCCGAGAATCTCAGAAGCACGGTACCAGAGATCACTGGTGCCGAGTGCTTCATGCACCGCACCGTTGATCGAGGAAAAGCCGACAACCGTGTCCATCGGTCCGATGGCAGCGGTATCCACCACTTTCACGAGAACCGTCCATACAATAAACAGTACCAGCGTATAAAACGCAGTCATAAATCTGCGATCAATTTTCATAATCCATATTCTCCATACGCAGGGATCATATCTCCTGCCGCAAACGTTATGATAGCGCAGTGCGTCCGAAAACTCAAAAATGACTCAGTCAGAACTTCATCGATTCACAGATCGATTCAAACACCGGACGGTTTGCGTCGGTATATTCCTGTGCGGAGTATCCGTAAACCGTATAGCAGATGTTTCCGTGCTTGAGTACAATCACCGTGCCATCCGTCGGAACGTCATGGTTGATATAACGGTAGGTAAAACCGAACGCTTTCTGCCCGCATACCGTCAACGGAAACGATTCCCCTTTTCGGTACTGATGGGAAAGCAGTCCCTCCGCCAGTCTTAATTCTGTGCTTTCCGCAATGGATTTTGCGTCCGCCAGCATCGAAAGAAACGGATTGGACTTGTGATAAAACACCGCAACCGTATGATGCATCGCTTCATTCCGCATCGCCCACCGGTTCGGATTATCATCCAGAAACATCGCCTTCATCTCTTCTGCACTCATTACCCGGTATCCGTCCGGTACCATAAGATTCAGATCATGACTGATGCACTCTTCTTCCATTTTCATTCATCCTGGTTATTTTCGATATCTGCCTTCGATAAAACTGTATCGGATCATCATTCCAAGAACAAGCATGACGGTCCCTAAAACACCGATTATAAACAGCGGACTGTTCTGGTGCGCAAACAGAAGCGGGAGACCGAGAAGTTCGAACACGAACGCACCGATCAGCCACAGATTGGAAACTGCGCGGTTATATTCTTTTACGTCTGAAACTTCAGGAGCCTTCACATTTGCCCAGAACCCGACTGCCTGTTTTGATCTGCGTGCGTATACTGCAGTTCCAAGGAACAGCAGCGCACAGATGCTCCAAATCAAGAACCCTACGACCATAACTCTTATCCGTCAGCGCACTTTTTCCATCGCCTCAAAACGGCCAAATGACTTCACCTCAGGGAATGCGAGTACATCACTGAGCTGTTTCTCCGTGATTCCGTCCGCACATTCCGCTTCGATGATGTAATTGTACACACCGAGGTTGCTGCCTTCGGGACGGTCATGAATCGTCACCAGTTCAAGCCCTGCATTGTGAATCGCAACCACAATGTCATCGATTTTGTTTGCTTCACAGGAGGCAACAAACACCGTATGCCTTAAAGCGGTTCCCTCAAGTTCAGATGCGGACAGGACATAGAAACGGGTCTTGTTCGTATCCGTGATCTGAACATTCTCCGCCAGAACGGACAATCCATAGAGCGGTGCGGCACCCGGCGCAGCCACTGCCGCAATGGTCTTGTCTCCGGTTTCCGCAACATAAGACGCCGCTGCCGCAGTACTTGCCATTTCCTGTACTTCCGCGTCCGGAAGATTTTTGCGTCGCCACTCTTCTGTCTGTGCAATGCCCTGTGCATGCGAACAGACTGTTTTGATGTCACTGAGTTCTGTGCCAGGCAATCCCATCAGTGTCTGACTGATCGGAAGAACCACTTCCCCGACCACATAAATATTCTCTGCGGCAATCAGCGCATCCGCGTAGTTTGTGACCGTTCCGCCAAGCGTGTTTTCCTGCGGGATGACCGCATAGTCCGCCTTTCCCGACACGACATCGGCAATCGCCTCCGGTACAGTGCTTTCCGGAAGAAACTCTCCGGCTTTGGAAAAGAAAAACTGTGCGGCTTCTTCCGTATACGTTCCTGCCGGACCAAGATAGCTTACAGATGCGTTTTCCCTGATTGCGGAAGAAACAGCGGTTTCTTCGGAGCTCTCCACGGCAGGCACGGAGCTCGTGCCGCAGCCGGAAGCAAGCATGACGCCGATCAGCGGGATCAGCATCGCTGTGTGCTTATTCAAAAACCGATTCATAAAAATACCTCAATCTACCTGCAGGCAGCTGTGCCTGCATTATTTCATTCTGGTCAGCAGGATGATGTTTTCCACATGTTCGGTAAAACAGAACATATCGACCGGTACAATTCTCTGAACGGCAAAGCCATAGTTCTTCAGAATATCGATATCCTCTTTCTGTGTCACAGGATTACAGGATACATATACCATTCTGGAGGTACTGCTTTTCCCGATGGAATGGGATACCACTTTTCCAAGTCCGGATCTTGGCGGGTCAGCAATCACAACGGATTCTGTTACCGGATGTTCCTTCAGATAGGTCTCAATGTCCGAACAGATAAATGTCGTATTTTTGATCCCGTTGTGGGAGGCATTGCCCTTTGCGTCCCGGATTGCCTGCGGAACAACTTCAACGCCGGTCGCATAAACTGCCCGTTCCGCTGCAAGCAGCGTGATCGTTCCGATTCCGCAGCAAAGATCCAGAACAGTATCCGTTTCATGAATATCCGCAAGGTCGAGCGCCGTGCGGTAAAGCACTTCCGTCTGCGTTGGATTTACCTGGAAAAATGATCTGGAAGATATCCGGAACCGGATTCCTCCGATCGAATCAAAGATATATCCCGAACCGTAGATAACCGTTTCCCTGTCACCGAGGACCATGGAAGTGTGTCTGCGGTTCTGGTTGATGATGACGGAATCAATTTCCGGATGCATCCCGAGAAGCCGGCTGAGCAGCTTTTTTGAACCGGGCAGCACCTTCTGGCCGATCACGATGACCAGCAGAACACTGCCTTCACTCTTTGACACCCGCAGATACAGATGCCGCAGGATTCCAGTTCCGGTATCTTCGTGATATGCGGTGAGCTTCATCTCATCCGCGATCGCCGTAAAATCACGGATGATGGCATTCGCTGTTTCGTTCTGAATCAGGCATTCATCCGTCGCGATGACACGATGGGTCCCTTCCTGGTACAGTCCGGCAGTCAGGTGACCGTCTCTGCGCTTTCGGAATGACGCATAGATTTTATGGCGATAATGAAACGGGTCCTCCATGCCGAGGACCATATCCACCTTCTGATCCGGAAACAGCGTCATGATCTGTTTCCGTTTTTTATGCAGTGTTTCCGGATAGGATGTTTCAATCCATCTGCATCCGCCGCACTGTCTCGAATACGGGCATTTCAAAATGTCACCTCATTCATGGTATGAACCACATGTTCCGTCGCTTCCCGCAGAACGCGGTAGCTCTGGTGTCCGCACGCGACAAGCGTATATTTCTTCACGCCGATTGCGAGGCTTGTCTCCATGTCATGAATACTGTCGCCGATGAACATGCAGTCATCCGGGTTGATGCCGGAAGCCGCCATCCATCGCTTTGCCATCTGGATCTTGGAGCCGGCAAGGTCGTTGTCGATTCCCATGATTTCTTCAAAATACTTTGCGACATCGAGCGCCTTTGTCTGATAATCCAGCTTGTCATGGCGGCATGCCGAAAGAATCACATTCCGGTAACCCTTCTCACAGGATTCCTTGATCTTGTCCAGGACGCCGTCTACCAGGCCGCATTTATCGAATCCCATATCATAGAGCCGGTTAAACTCGACGGAAACTTCTTCATAGGTTTCCTGTTCAAAGGTATATCCGAGTTTCTTATAGTAATCGATGACCGGAAAGCAGAAGAGATCCCGGTAGTCGTCCATCGTATACTCCGAAAACATTCCCCGTTCCCGCAGCATAAACCGTTCTACATTCAGGCACAGTTCCATATCGTCTATAATCGTGCCGTTATAATCCCAGATAATCGTTTTCATAGCGCCATTTATTATACAGAGAAAGCGGCTTCCCCGCTATCGAAAGAAGCCGCTGTATGATTATGCCTTTTTGAGAATCTCAAGCCAGAGATTAACGCTTGCGTCACTCGGCATCCGCCAGTCGCCGCGCGGGCTGAGTGTTACCGTACCGACCTTCGGACCGTCCGGCAGACAGCTGCGTTTGAACTGCTGGTGGAAGAACCGGTTATAAAAGCGGATCTCCGCATTTCGGATGAACTCCTTGTCCAGATCATCATATGCCAGCATTGCCAGCGCAAGAATCTTGTCCGGCGCAAAGCCCCAGCGCATCACATAGTACAGGAAGAAGTCATTCAGGTCATATTTGCCGATCTTGTCTTCCGTCTTCTGTGCGATCACGCCCTTCTTGTTCGGCGTAAGTTCCGGAGAAATCGGCGTGCCGACGATATCCAGAAGGACATCCTTCAGTTTCTCATCCCCGCAGGTCAGAGCATATGCACGGCAGATGTACTGAACCAGTGTCTTGGGAACCGAGCCGTTGACGCCGTACATCGACATGTGATCGCCGTTGTACGTGCACCAGCCAAGCGCAAGCTCGGAGAGATCTCCGGTACCGACCACAAGACCGTTCTCCATGTTAGCCGCATCCATCAGGATGTAGGTGCGCATTCTAGCCTGGGCGTTTTCGTATGTTGTATCACCCTCACCCTTGTACTCACCGCCATGACCAAGCGTGATCAGATGTTCTTTTACCGGCTTTCCGATTTCCACTTCACGGATTTCCGCTTTCAGGCATTTCATCAGATCCACCGCATTTTTATAGGTGCGGTCACTGGTGTTGCCTTTGCTGGGCATGGTATACGCGATGATGCGGATATCCTTCACCAGTTTGCGTGCTTCATTGCACACCAGCAGTGCCAGTGTACTGTCGAGACCTCCGGAAACACCGATTACCAGTGTCTTGATATTGGTAGCCCGCACACGGGTCGCAAGACCGTTTGCCTGAATCTGCAGGATTCTGGAACAGCGCTCCGCAAGTTCCCGGTCATCACTCGGCACAAACGGCATACGGGAAACCGTATACTGTTCCTTCTTAAGCCGTTTCACCAGTGTATCGACCGTTGTCTCATAAGCTCCGCCGAGCGGTTTGATATGCACCTGTGCTCTGCGGTACCAGTCATCGGATTCATTCGCAAATGTATTCTGATGCGTACGGTTATATTCCAGTGCATCAAGATCAATGACCGCTGTCTTCAGTGCAGGACGTTCCGGATAGATGATCTCTGCCAGCATCTTTCCGTTTGAGGCGATCATGGAATGTCCGGAGAATACCAGGTCCGTGGAGGACTCATCCGTTGCGGCGCTGGTATAGATATATCCGCAGTAACAGTCCGCACTCTGATGCAGAACGAGATTTCTGCGGTAATCGGCTTTGCCGATCACTTCATCACTGGCGGACAGATTTGCGATGAGGTTGGCCCCTGCCAGACATGCATGGGTACTCGGACGGTCCGGGACCCAGAGGTCTTCACAGATATCAATGCCAAGCACTGCCGCACTTGCTCTGTCTTCCGCAAGCAGATCAATGCCGAACGGCACTTCCTGCCCGGCAATCGTCAGAGTTCTTCCAATCACATCCTTTCCGGACGCAAACCAGCGGAGCTCATAGAATTCGCTGTATGCGGGAATATTGGTCTTCGGCACGATACCGGCAATGACGCCTTCCGAGACGATCGCCGCACAGTTGTACAGACAGTTGCCGTACTTCACCGGAATTCCGACCACATAGGTCGTTCCCTTGCGTTTTTCCGAAGCCGTTGCGATCTGCCGGAGTCCTTCTTCACTTGCGGCGATCAGTGCTTCCTGATCGAACAGGTCTGCGCAGGTATAGCCGGAAATGCAAAGTTCCGGAAAGACAACCAGACCGCAGTCCTTTGCGGCATTCATCAGGGAAATGATTTCTCCGGTATTGTAGGAAACATCTCCCACTTTCATGGACGGCACGGCTGCGCCGACCTTGATCAGTCTGTTTCTCATCGTTCCATTCCTCCGTTGAGATAATTGAGTATCACCGTATGAAGTTCTTTCGGAAGCTGTTCCTTCAAGGAGGCATATTCTTCCTGCATCTCTGCCAGAAGCCGGCGGATCTTCGTGCTGGAAACACCCTTGGTTTCATCCGGGGTTTCAAGGATCGTAATCCACTGTTTGATTCCCGAAAGATACGGATCACTCTCCAAAAGTTCTTCCGGATGATCCGTGCTTCGCTTCATACAGACAATGCCGAATTCCCTGCAGATATCCTCCACATGACGCCAGACCGTTTCAAGTTCCGGGAGTTTGTCAGAACCGAACAGCAGCGATGCCTGATATCCAAGATCACGGTAATGGCAGAGTGTCTGATACGTACGGGGCTGTGTTTCGGCTTCGATCTCGTAACGGGATACCTCCATCCAGGGGTTATCCGCCGCAATCCGGTCCAGCATCATGAGCCGGTCCGCATCCGAGAAGACATACTCCTTCCCCTGCGTATCCGAGATATACGAATTCTTTGTCGGCACAAAGATCACTTTCTCAAACCCGAGCGTACGCATTGCATATTCCGCAAGCCGGATATGTGCAATCGTCGGCGGATTGAAGGCGCCGCCGAACAGCAGTGCGCGGATCAAATGTTTCCTCCGTGCAGACGCTTGTACATATCTTCGCGGCACTTGGCAACACGAAGTGTGAGGTCAACATAATGCTTATGCGGGAATTCCGGACGCAGCTCGGATTCCCAGACACGGTGCTCGAGCTGTTCACGGATGTAATCCTTCTTCTGTGCAATCGTCGGAAGATCGATTGCCAGTTCGCCGTTGAGGATATGCGGAACGAGAATGCGCTCCACATGAACCGGAACGATGGTTTTATGAGTGTCAAACGCATCCGGGTCGAGGTTGACGATTTCAATCGGGACACCGTTTTCAATGACTTCATCATCCATGGAGATGATGTCGCACTGGCCTTTTCCGTCTTCATCAAAGACACGCCATGCCATCAGCTTGCCCGGGATAATTGCCTTGGATACGGTATCGGAGCACTTCATCTTCGGCGTATAGGTTCCGTCCGCTTCCTTTACCGCGACAAGCTTGTATACACCGCCGAATACCGGATCGGTCGCACTGGTGATGAGTTTCTCACCGACACCGTAGGAATCGAAGTGGGCATCTTCATAGAGTTCCATGTTTGCCATCTTCTTTTCATCCAGGCTGTTGGATGCGACAAGTTTGATATACGGCTTGCCTGCCTTATCGAGAGCCTTGCGCAGACGCTTGTATCCGCGCGCAAGGTCACCGGAGTCGATCCGTGCGCTCTTGACACGCTTGTTGGGATCATTCGGATATTTTGCGATCAGCTCGTCATCGAGTTTGATCATGTTCGGAAGACCGGACTCAAAGATGTTATAAGTATCAAGCAGAAGCGATACATTGTCCGGATAGGTTTCCGCATAGGCACGGAATGCCTCAAGCTCGGTCGGATAGAATTCGATAAAGCTGTGCGCAATCGTACCGACGGCCTTTACATCCGGTCCGAACTTCATTTCCGCAAGGCAGTTCGCCGTTCCGATACATCCGCCGAGGATCGCCGCATAGGCGCCGTCGTTGCCGGCGCTTGCGCCCTGGGCACGGCGGGTTCCGAATTCCATGACGTTGCGCGGCTGATGAATGGAAAGACCGGAGATTTTCGTCGCCTTGGTCGCAATCAGGGAATGGAAGTTCATGGTCTGCAGAAGATAGGTCTCGATCAGGATCGCACCGACCATATCGCACTCAATGCGGACCATCGGAACCTGCGGATAGCATACGGTTCCTTCCCTCAGCATGTACACATCGCCTTTCCAGCGGTAGTCGCGCAAGTAGTCGCAGAATTCCTGGCTCATGCCTTTGGAGCGGAGCCAGATCAGATCCTGTTCGTTGAAATGATAGTTGAGCAGGAACTTCACAAGCTTCTGCTGACCGCAGGAAATCGCATAACCCTGATCATCCGGGTTATCACGGAAGAACATGTCAAATACCATGACAGTGTCCTTGAATCCATGCAAGAACAGGCAGTTCGCCATTGTAAATTCATAGAAGTCGGTCACCATTGCCGGATTGTCATAATCTTCATCCGGGATATAAGGCTGTACATTGATGCTGGTCATAACTTATCCTTTCCTCATTCGGGTATACTTTTTCCCCATCTTCTGTTTCAGAAATGCTATCACTTCGTCTTTTTGATCTTTCGGAAGTGTTAATACCACCTTTGTATCCGGATCATCTTCCGTTACGGCATATACCCGGAAGCTGTCCTTATAGTCTCCATAATCATAGGACCGGATCATATCAAACGGTGTAACCCGTCCCATGACGGCAATACCCGTATCACTGATTCCATCCCTTAGCAGGAGAAATCCGATCACACAGAGCGTCATCAGCACAAGACGGATCAAGTCCCATACGCTGGTATACAGAAAGCCGGTCAGGAGACACAGTCCTCCGGCAATCGCAAACAGAACCCGATACGTATTCCACAGTTTGTCCTTAAAGATCAGATTCCGTGTTTTGGAAACGCCGTAGAACAGCCATACGGACATTGCCAGGAAGATAACACTGATAATAATGTTGCTTGTCTGTTCCATAATCAGTACCCCAGTTCCTCATTCACGAGAATGATATGAATCCGTCCCTTCTCGCCGCTCCGGCGGGTCACAGCGTATTGATTGCAGATGGTGGATTCGTGATTGCAGTGCATGCATTCTCCCATTTTCACGCAGGGATTATCCTTGTTCAGGCGAACGCAGTTTGCCGGTGCGGCAATCTGTTCAACTCTTGTCTTCGCCTCTTCCAGATCTTTTACGATCTTGTTTGCGCCGGCAATCACATAGACCTTGTCCGGTCCGTAAATCAGTGCCGCAAGCCGGTTTCCGGTTCCGTCGATATTGTAGAGAAACCCGTCCATCGTAACGGCGTTCGTACTCATCAGGAAGACTTCCGCAAGCAGTGCATCGTGGAATGCCTTTTTCCGGTCATCCGTACGGTAACGGTCAATGAACTTCAGATCCGGATTGTCTCTGAGCCAGTCAATGAGGCCGAGTTCATCCAGTGTCACACTGCCGCCGACGCCGACCGAAGCACCGGAAGGAATCTGATGTTTTATGAATTCCACAGCTTCTTCCGCAGTCTCTGTAATCGTGACACCGAAGTTGTTCGCTTCAAGCCGGGAAGCCAGACGTTCCAGCTTTTCGCGCATAATGATTTGTTTCGGTTCATGTTTCATACGCAAAACTCCTTAACAACTATTATACAAAAAATAAGCCCCCTGAATTCAGGAAGGCTTATGCATGTTTACTGCTTTTCAATGATTTCTCCGGTATGTGTCTTCCAGATGGAACCCGCCGGCACAAAACCTCTGACACAGCTGGTCGGATAGATGTTGGAATTGCGGCCGATCACGGTTCCGGGATTCAGAACGGAGTTGCAGCCGACTTCCACATGGTCGCCGAGCATTGCGCCGAATTTCTTGAGTCCGGTCTCAATATCCTCATCCCCTGCATGCACTTTGACAAGTGTCTTGTCACTCTTTACGTTGCTGGTGATGGAGCCTGCGCCCATATGGCTGTAGTAGCCGAGAATGGAGTCGCCGACATAGTTGTAATGCGGAACCTGAACATGGTCGAAAAGGATGACATTCTTCAGTTCCACGGAGTTGCCGACAACGCAGTCAGCGCCGACAAGCGCACTGCCGCGGATAAACGCGCAGTGGCGGACTTCAGTATTCGGACCGATGATGCACGGCGCACCGAGATAAGCGGACGGGAATACCTTGGCGGTCTTATGAACCCAAACATTCTCTTCACGCTGCTCATATTCTTCCGGAAGTGTTTTTCCGAGCTCGATAATGAACTCCTTGATCCCCTTCAGAGCTTCCCACGGATATTCAAACTGAGCGAGATAGTCTTTTGCGAGTGTGTGGTCGAGATCATACATTTCACTGATTCGATACATAACAGAACCTCTTTTCTTTCTAACTTTAAATTATATTCCATCTGAATCAGATGTCATGCATTTATGCAGAGAATCATACAGGGAGTACGGCAGTGTCAATCTTCCACCCTTCGTCTGTAAGAACGAAGGCAAAGGTTACCTGTTTTTCTTCCTGCGGTTCACCAAGAATGGTAAATGCCGCGCTCACCGAGCTGTCCCCGGTGCGTTTCCATAACGCCGGGTCAATTCCATAATATCCGTATCCTCTTCCGCCCCGCACTGCATACAGCGTTCCGTCTTTCTCCAGAAAGTCATTTTCCAGCATCGTCCGGTCAATCAGGGAATCCGTGAGATACTGTTTCAGATACTCTTCAACTTCATCGATTGAACGCATGTTTTCAACTGCATAATAAGACGCCATATCATCGTTGAAGGAAGGTGTTTTCCAGCTGCACTGCGCACCGTAAGTCTCTTCCATTACAGATGCATATACGTCCAGCAGCTTCTGAACCGATGCATCATCGATCGCTTCGGAACGGATTTCCGCGGGACTTTCTTCCGGAGGTGTTTCCGGTACGGTCGCCGGTTCCGGCTTCCTGCATCCGGCAAATAACAGCACAATTGCCTGCACTGCCGCAACAATCACGATATGTCTTCTCAGTTTCTGCATGGTCCATTGCCTCCCTGTATTCTGATTATACGCCAAAAGAAAGCACAGTTTCCCCCCATCGGAAACTGTGCTGTAGAGATTATGCCATCGCCGAAGCGTTCTTCACACTGACAGTGTATTCTCCGTCTTTTGCGTCCACAATCAGGGTCTTGCCTGCGAGTGTCGGATCTTCAAGGATCTTCTTCGCGACAAGCGTTTCGATCTCACGCTGGATATGACGCTTCATCGGACGTGCGCCGAAGCTTGGATCGGTGCCGTAAAGAATAATGTTGTCCTTTGCGGCATTAGTCACTTCGAGTGTAATATCCTTGTCTTCCAGACGTGCACGGAGCTGATCGAGGAACTTGTCCGCGATCTGCTTCATGATATTCGTGTCGAGCGCATTGAATACAATCACTTCATCAATACGGTTTACAAACTCCGGCTTGAAGAAATGATTCACTTCATTCCGGTATTCCGCTTCCCGCTTGTCAGGATCTGTTTCAAACGCATACTGCGAACCAAGATTGGATGTCATGATGATGATCGTGTTCTTGAAATCTACCACAACACCCTTGGAGTCTGTTACACGTCCGTCATCGAGAATCTGCAGGAGGACATTAAATACATCCGGATGCGCCTTCTCCACTTCATCCAGCAGGATGATGGAATACGGATTCCGGCGGATCGCTTCGGTAAGCTGACCGCCTTCATCGTAACCGACATATCCCGGAGGAGCTCCGATCAGACGCGATACACTGAACTTCTCCATATATTCGGACATATCGATCCGGACGATCTTCGACTCATCATCAAACAGCTGCTGGGCAAGCGCCTTCGCGACTTCTGTCTTACCGACACCGGTCGGTCCCAGGAACAGGAAGCTTCCAAGCGGACGGTTCTCATCCTGGATCTGCGCCTTGGAGCGCATGATCGCATCACTGACAAGCTTCAGTGCTTCATCCTGACCCATGACACGGGTCTTGAGGAACTCCGGAAGATGCAGGATCTTTTGCCGTTCCGTACTCATCAGACGGGATACTTCAATGTGTGTCCAGCGGCTGACAACACGGGCAATGAGTTCTTCATCAACCGCCTGCTGTATCAGCATCTCAGAGGACTCGATCTTCTCTGCTTCACTGATCCGCTTTTCGAGTTCCGGAATGCGGTCATACTTCAGTTTCGCCGCAAGCTCATAGTTCGTGTCATTTTCCGCCTGCTTTAACTGGAGTTTCAGTGCTTCAAGATCATTGCGGTCCTGTTTCAGCTGGTCAATGGATTTCTTTTCACGCACCCACTGATCATTCAGTGCAGATTCCTTTTCCTTGAGATCCGCAAGTTCTCGTTCAATATCATCCCTGCGGTCCTGTGCTTTATCACCGGTCTCCTTCTTCAGGGAAGTCAGTTCAATTGTGAGCGTCATGATACGCCGTGAGATTTCCTCAAGTTCTTCCGGTTTTGAATCAATTTCGACACGGAGTCCTGCGCAGGCCTCATCAATCAGGTCGATTGCCTTATCCGGAAGAAAGCGGTCGGTAATATACCGGTTGGAAAGACTTGCGGCCGCAACGATCGCATCATCCTTGATCTGAACACCATGATGGCTTTCAAACCGCTCCTTGAGACCGCGCAGAATCGCAATCGTATCTTCAACGGTCGGTTCCGTCACCATGACTTTCTGGAACCGTCGTTCAAGTGCACGGTCCTTTTCAATATACTTGCGGTATTCATCAAAGGTTGTCGCACCGATGCACTTGAGTTCGCCTCTTGCCAGCATCGGCTTCAGAAGATTTGCGGCGTCCATCGAGCCTTCGGTTTTTCCTGCCCCGACAAGATTATGAATCTCATCGATAAACAGAATGATTTCGCCGTCGGCCTTCTTGATCTGATCGAGTACGCCTTTCAGACGCTCTTCAAATTCGCCGCGGTACTTCGCGCCGGCAATCAGGGAACCCATATCGAGTTCGATCAGCCGTTTATTGGAAAGACCAAGCGGTACATCATTTTCCATAATGCGCCATGCAAGTCCTTCGACAATTGCCGTTTTACCGACACCCGGTTCACCTATCAGAACCGGATTGTTTTTTGTTTTACGGGAAAGGATCTCAATTACCCGACGGATTTCATCATCCCGTCCGATTACCGGATCCACTTTGCCGTCTCTGACGTCCTGTACGAGATCACGTCCGAATTTCTGCAGGGCATCAAGCTGGCTTTCATTTGTCTTTTCGTCCATTTTGATACCTCCTCTGCGTTCTTCATCCGCTTTGGCCACATCATTTTCATTGAAGCGGAACTGCTTCTTCAGCTGCCGGCATACCTCACTGTTCGTCTTCAGAAGTCCGATCAGAAGCACTGCCGTGCTCATATACGTATCTCCCTGTGCCTTCATGACATCCAGCGCCTTGGTATAGCCTTCAATTACATAACGGTTGAAGATCGGCTGGCCGTCCGAATCCGGAACGACCGCAAGGCGTTTGAGATACTCTTCCACAAAACGGATCAGCGCCTGTTTGTCCGCATGGACTCTTGTCCAGATTCCGTCCATTCCGCTGTCATCCAGCATGGCAAGCAGAATATGTTCTGCCGCGAGTTCCACATGGTGGTTCTCCTGCGCTTTCGTCATTGCCTCAAGAATGATCTGCTGGAGCGCTTCCGTCATTTTTTCAATGTTCATAGTCAGGTTCCTCCCTTCTCCGCAGAATGCGGAAACAGATTCCCTTTTTTACATCCCGAACGATTTCATGAACCGATCCCAGATGTTTTCTTTCCCCGGTTTGCCTTCCAGTTCACGCAGCTGTTCATACAGCTGTTTCTCCTTGGAAGTGAGTTTCTTATCAATTTTGATTCTTACCGTACACAGCTGGTCGCCCGGTTTTCCTCCCCTGGGATCCGGTACGCCTTCGCCCTTCAGACGAAGCTGTGTTCCTTCCTGTGTTCCAGCAGGAATCTTCATGCTGACCTCACCGTTGATGGTAGGTACATCCAGTGTGGTACCGAGTGTAGCGTCAACTGCGGTCACCGGAATCTCAAGCATGATGTTCTTTCCGTCACGGATGAACTTCTCATGCGGTCGTACCAGAATCTCAAGATAGAGGTCTCCGTTCGGACCGCCGTTTGCACCGCGGCCGCCCTTTCCTGCAACACGCAGACGCTGTCCGCTGTTGATTCCCTGCGGAATCTTCACTTCAACGGTCTGTGCTTTTGTCTCATATCCCTTGCCTGCGCACTTCGGACATACCTTGCGGATATGCTTTCCGGTTCCGCCGCAGTCCGGGCAGACCCGCTGACTCTGTACAACACCAAGAATGGAACGCTGCTGGGTCAGAATGGAACCGCGTCCGCGGCAGGTCGAACAGGTCTCGATATCCGACGGCGATGCGGCACCGGTACCGCCGCAGGCAGTACAGGTTTCATCGACGTTGAGCCGGATGGTCTTTGTCGTTCCGAAACATGCCTCCATGAAATCAATTTCAAGACGTTTCAGAAGATCGTCGCCGCGCATCGGTCCGGTATTCGCCCGCGTTGAACGTCCGCCGAATCCCATATCTCCGCCGAAAAAGGAAGAGAAGATATCACCGAGATCATCGAAGCCGCCGGCAGAGAATCCGTTGAATCCCGCACCCCCATCCATTCCGGCAAAGCCGAACTGGTCATAGGTTGCACGCTTCTGCGGATCGCTGAGCACTTCATATGCCTCATTGATTTCCTTGAATTTTTCTTCCGCATCGGGAGCTTTATTTACATCCGGATGATATTTCTTAGCCAGTTTCCGGTATGCTTTTTTTATTTCATCTTCCGAAGCACCCTTTGCAATTCCGAGCACCTCATAATAATCCCGTTTATCTGCCATCGTTTTACCTCCTAGCCGATACTCGCCGCAAACGCGGACAGTCCGTTACCGCCGGTCACCCGGACACGGGGAAGCGCCAGCGGATCCATTCCCGGATGAATCCGTCCGCCTTCCGTTGTAAATGCAAGCTTTCCGCCTGCGTCGCGGACTATATTCTCGGCATTGTCGTTAATATCACCGAACGGGTAACAGAATACAAACCCGCCGTCCACATAGTCGAAGGATCGTTTCACATCCTCCACTCCGGATTCATGATCCATGCACAGCAGCAGACCGCCGTGTCCCATACCGGAACACCCTCCGGTATGTGTCAGGAACCCGTGTGACTGCAGTTCCAGACCGTTTTCACGCATCTCCCACAGTTCATACGGCATCTCTGCCGGCTGCCATCCGCAGATCACAAAGTTCGTCGCATGCAGACCATACTTCACAAATACAGGCATTGCATACTGATGGACGCTCGGATCCGCATCATCAATCGTAATTGCGATGCTTTTCTCCGGAAGATTCGCCCTTCCTTCCATCCAGTACAGGATTTCCCGCATTGTACATGCATGGAAGTTCTGTTCATGAATGTAGTTCAGCTGTTCGTCCAGTTCATTGACTTCCACATAGTTTCCGTCAATTCGTGTTCCGCCTTCCGCTTCGCTGTAGAAGAAGTGATACATGAGGACAGGAACCTCCTGTGCAGTCGCTTCCGCACTCCGGTCAGCTGCCTGAACCTCTTTTACAGACGATGCATCTACATAGTAGATTCCGTTCATGAACCGGATCCCGTAGCGGTTGTCTTCCCCTGGTTTTACATAGACCGGAAAGGTAAGACTGCGCTCCGATGTAAGAACCGGATTGCCTGCTTCATCACTCAGCGTGAAGGAATCATTCGTTGTAAGATCTTCCGCATACGGAATCAGATTTGTATCATTCCGATACCATCGGTCAGATGCTTCCGCAGCACTTCCGGGTATGCAGAACGGACTGTCGGATACTTCGAGGTATCCGCCTTCCTTTGTTCCGCTGATATCAAACAGTGCGCCCGCGGCCACATGACCGCATGGTTCCATGCCATCCGCGGAGACAAGAAACAGTTCGCATTGTTCCGAAGTACGTATCTTATGCCCGACAAACTGGCTGTAATCACTGCTGTCCTGGATCTGTACAGCGGCAGGTGTCTCTGAAGCGGTTTCGGAGCCCGGGTGCTCCTGTTCCGTCTTCCCGCAGCCGCGAAGGATCAGACCGGTGATCAGCAGAAGTACTGCGCAAACAAGACAAATTCCCAGTATTAATACCGGGAATCTGATCTTTCTGCGTCGTTTAGTTCTTTTCCGTGAAGTCGGCATCGACTACATCGTCACCGGCATTGCCGGACGCAGCTCCGGCGTTCCCGGCGCCGGCTGCACCGCCGTTCTGGTACATCTGCTGTGCCATTGCATTGGCAGCCTGTTCCAGAGCATCCAGCTTTGTCTTCAGACTGTCCATGTCATTGTCATCGATTGCCTTCTGCAGTTCATCACGGAGTTTCTGAACTTCCGCTTTCTGTTCCGGCGTGACATTCGCATTGTCAGTCTTAAGCGTCTCGTCGATCTGGTTGATATAAGCTTCCGCCTTGTTGCGGGTTTCAATATCCTGTTTCTTCTTGTCGTCTTCCGCCTTGTGCATCTCGGCTTCCTTTACCATCCGATCGATTTCATCATCGGAAAGTCCGGAAGAGTTCGTGATCGTGATGGACTGTTCCTTGCCGGTGCCCTTGTCCTTTGCGCTTACGTGAACGATACCGTTAACGTCAATGTCAAAGGTAACTTCGATCTGCGGAACACCGCGGCGAGCCGGCGCAATGCCGTCTAGCTGGAAGTTTCCGAGTGTCTTGTTGTCGTTGGCCATCGGACGCTCACCCTGCAGGACATGAATGTCAACTGCCGGCTGGTTGTCCTGTGCCGTGGAGAAGACCTGAGACTTGGATGTAGGAATCGTGGTGTTGCGCGGAATCAGTGTTGTCATGACGCCGCCGAGTGTCTCAATACCGAGAGAAAGCGGTGTGACATCGAGCAGGAGAACGTCATTGACATCACCTGCGATAACGCCGCCCTGGATTGCGGCACCGATAGCGACGCATTCATCCGGGTTAACGCTCTTGTTCGGCTCCTTGCCGAGTTCTTTACGCACTGCTTCCTGAACTGCCGGAATACGGGTGGAACCGCCGACCAGCAGGACGTTGTCGATATCACCGGCGCTGAGTTTCGCATCACGGAGAGCCTGACGTACCGGAACCATGGTCTTTTCAACCAGGAACTTGGTCATGTTGTCAAACTGTGCACGGCTGAGTTTTGCCTCGAGGTTGAGAGCGCCGCTGCCATCCTTGGCCATTGCGATGAACGGAAGTGAGATTTCAACTTCCAGCATGCCGGAGAGGTCCTTCTTCGCCTTCTCTGCGGCATCCTTCAGACGCTGCAGGGTCATGTTGTCAGCCTTGAGGTCGATTCCGTGTTCTTTCTTGAAGTTGTCATTGAGCCAGTCAATGATGACGTTATCGAAGTCATCACCGCCGAGTCTTGTATCACCGGCTGTGGAGAGAACTTCGAAGGTGCCGTCTGCGATATCGAGAATGGAGACATCAAATGTTCCGCCGCCGAGGTCATATACAAGAACCTTCTGTTCCTTGGCGTTGTTCTTGTCCATGCCGAATGCGAGTGCGGATGCGGTCGGCTCGTTGATGATACGTACAACATCGAGGCCTGCGATCCGTCCTGCATCCTTGGTTGCCTGACGCTGTGCGTCGTTGAAGTATGCAGGTACCGTGATAACTGCCTTTTCAACCTTCTCACCAAGATATGCTTCCGCATAGCTCTTGATGTAGGTCAGAATCATCGCAGATACTTCCTGCGGTGTGTATTCCTTGCCTTCCAGGGTAACCTTTTCATCGGTGCCCATCTTACGCTTGATGGAATAAACCGTGTTCTTGTTGGTGATCATCTGACGCTTTGCGGCATCACCGACGATACGGTCGCCGTTCTTGAATGCGACGACAGACGGAGTTGTACGGTTTCCTTCCGGGTTTGTAATAACTTTGGCTTCCTTGCCTTCCATAACTGCTGCGCAGCTATTTGTTGTACCTAAGTCAATACCAATGATTTTGCTCATAATTCTTTCCTCCTCGTGATTTATTCACTTACCTTGACCATCGCCGCTCTCAGCAGCCGGTCTTTCAGTTTGTATCCTTTCTGCAGTACTGCAGTAACTTTCCCCGGTTCCACGCCTTCGACCTGTTCGGTCATCATTGCCTGCATCCAGTTCGGGTCAAATTCCTGATCGAGCGCTTCGATTTCTTCCACGCCCTCTTTCTTCAGAGCCTGGCTCAGCTGACGGAATACCATCTCAAATCCTTTGCGGTAGTTCTCGTCATTGCTGTCTTCTGCCTTGAGCGCCAGTGCCCGTTCACAGTTATCCAGTACCGGCAGAATCTCAAGTGCGAAGCTCTGAATGTGATACTTCATATTTGATTCATATTCCTTGGTCAGCCGCTTGCGGGTGTTTTCCGTATCCGCATATGCCATTGCATAGGCATTCTTCAGTTTTGCGACCTGACCTTCCAGTTCCGCAATCCGGGCAGCCGGATCCGGTTCACCTGTTTCTTCGGAAGCTTCTGCTTCGGCAGGTTTTTCTGTTTCTTCCTTCGGTTCTTCTGCGGCCGGTTCTTCCGGTTTCGCCGCGGTTTCTTCCGCTTCCGGTTCTCCGCCAGTCTTCAGTTCCTCCGTTGATTTGTTCTCTGTCTCGCTCATGTTCGTCCTCCGCCTGTCTTCCTATACATCTTTTCAATCATCTGTGCCACATAATCCAGCATTCCGACGACCTGATCGTAATTCATCCTGCTGGGACCGACGACCATCAGCTGACCGGTTTCCGAATCATTCACCCGGAATTTGCTCCGTACGATTGCGACATCGTTGTACCAGGTGAGTTCGGCGCCTCTTGCGGTTGTGACAAGCGCATGCTCATCATTTCCGATCCGGCGCCAGACGGTGGAATCATCCAGCATGCTCATCAGCTGCTTGAGTTTGGAGATGTCTTCAAACTCCGGCTGATACAGCATCCGGTCTTTTCCGCTGAAGTAAACGTTCTCCGACGCGAACCGGACAAATGCCTGGACAAATGCGGTGAACAGCAGATCATGCCGCTGTACGACTGCCGCAAGCTCCGGCTTCAGCTTTTCCATCTCATCCGGAAGCTCCGTGATAGGAACCCCTTTGAGGTGCTGATTCAGAATATCCGTGCAGGTTTCAAGATCCTTGAACGAAACATCCTCTTCAAACCGGAAGTTCTTTGTCTCGGTATGACCGGTATTGGTAATCATGACGACGACTGCATTTCGTGTGTCGATCTGGAACAGTTTCAGATGTTCCAGACGCTGTGCGGAACTGTCGGGTCCGATTGCGCCGGTTGTCATGTTGGTCATCTCAGAGAGAATCCGGCAACTGTGTTCCACTGCCTCCGAGATGTTCATGTTTGACACTTCAAATGCGTCACGGATTGCGACTTCCATCTTCTTGTCGATGGCAGAGTTCTTCAGCAGGTTCTCGCAGTAGAACTTATAGCCGAGCGTCGATGGAATTCTTCCGGATGACGTATGCGTTTTTTCGAGGTACCCCATCTCTTCCAGTACCTGCATATCATTACGGATCGTCGCGGATGAATACGGCAGTTTGTATTTCGTCTGCAGCATTTTTGAACCAACGGGTTCAGCGGTCTTGATATACTCATCGACAATTGCCTTGAATATCTCGATCCGTCTCGGTGTAAGCATCTCCGCTCACCTCCTTTTAGCAATCACACCCTGTGACTGCCAACAGTATAACCCCCTTTTTTAGCACTGTCAACACCAGTCTGCTAAAAGTTAAAAAGCCGCATAACCATGCGGTTTATGCGACTTATTGCCCAGCTCTGTTCAGCGAAATTTTGAATAAAATCTTATCACTCCGCAGAAGAACGGTAATAGCTGATTCTTGAAATCCCGTAACAGGCTTCCTTGTAGCGTTCCAGCGGTCCGATTCGTTCGGGAAACTGTTCTTCCTTCAGTGATTCAATAACCACAACCGCATCATCCGCAAGCAGTCCCGCTTCAGAGAGAAGCGTCATGATCCGGATATTCTCCTGCAGGCGGTACGGCGGATCCAGATAGACAAGATCAAAGGTCCGCTCCCGTTCCGAGAGAAGACGGATTGCCTTTTCCGCCCGGACCGGCAGGACCATAGACCGCTCCGCAAACCCGAGCTGTTCAATGTTCTTCCGAATTACGCGGACCGCATCCTTTGCGCAGTCCACAAATACGGCGCGTTCCTTTCCGCGGCTGAGTGCCTCAAAGCCGATCGCACCGCTTCCCGCATAAAGATCCAGAACATCCCCGCCGTCAAAGAAACCGCCGAGCGAGGAAAACACCGCCTCCCGGACTTTGTCCAGCGTCGGCCGAGTTTCTCTCCCTTCCGGTGTTTCAAACCGCCGGCTTCCATGGGTCCCGGCAATGATTCTCACTGGATGGCTCCTTTACGGTACTGATCGATGACCGCCTGGGAAATGCCGACCGCAATCATGAATGCAAGCGTGGAGGATCCGCCGGAAGAAATCATAAGCAGCGGAACACCGGTGAGCGGAATCATTCCGGTGACACCGCCGATATTAAAGAGACAGTGAATCACAAGATACATCGCAGTGCCGATAAGTATAATTCTCGCCTGTTCGCTTTTGATCTTCATGGCATAGCGGAACAGCTGAACGATGATAATCATATACGGAATAAAGATGATGAGAAATCCGACAAGCCCGAGTTCCTCAACGACAATCGCCAGAATGAAGTCTGTATTTGCGGCCGGAAACTGGGTGTATTTACGTACGGAATTTCCATATCCAAGACCGATCCATCCGCCTGTCGCAAAACTTACCAGTCCGTTGACCAGCTGGAATCCGGTGTCATACATGTCGACAAACGGATTCAGCGCCGAAAGGAACCGGTTGATCTGATAGGCTTTCAGAGGAAGACGACGGATGACTGCCTCTCCAAACGGAGAAAGAATATAAAGCACAACTGCTATTCCGAGGATGATCAGGAACCGGATCAGGCGCTGTGTCGGCATGAGCTGCGGATGCTGGGGAATCATCAGACAGATACATGCGATCATAAGAATGACGACGGCACTTCCCATATCCGACTGAAGCAGAAGAACAATAAAGAAGTAGGCAAAGATAAACACTGCAGGCCGCTTTACGATATCACTGCTGTTGTCGAATACCTTCTTAACATCGCCGCAATACGCCGCAACGATCAGGATAACCATGACCTTGGCGAATTCCGAAGGCTGAATGGAAATATCCATACCGGAAATCGGAACACGGATCCATGCACGGGCACCGCCGGCAGCCGGGAATGCAAGACAGAACACCAGCGCTGCGCCGATTCCGATTGCCCAGACCGGAAAGCTTCCGGACTTCAGAAATGACAGTTTGAAATTGTTCGCAAGCCGCGCCATGAAGTAATAGCCGGCGCCAAGGAATACGAACTGCTTGATCAGAATGAGCGCAAGCCGTCCCGGTCTTCCTACCGTCAGTCCCATCGATGAACTGGCAATCATCAGAAGACCGAACGCCGCGAGAACAAGAATACTGATAAGAATACTGCGGTCGGCGCGTTTAGGCATCGCGAGAAAAAACCGGCGCTTCACCGGTGCCGCCGTTTCGTTGTTCATCATACGGATATCAGCTGTCTTTACGGTCATATACGCTTTAGATTCTAGCACAGGTCAACTTCTTTACAAAGAAGCCGCGGCTCTTTAGAATATGCCTGTAACAGGTGAACAGAATGCTTATTAACAACGATACGATTATTAAAGACAGCGATCCTTCCATCCGCCGCAAGAGCGAACCGGTAGAGCTTCCGCTGAGTGAAGAAAACAAACAGATCCTCCGCGAAATGTTTCAGTATGTCCAGGACAGCACAGACGAGGAAAAGGCAAAGGAGCTCAATCTCCGCCCTGCCGTCGGCATTTCCGCCATTCAGATCGGTATCCCCCGTCAGCTGACCGCAGTCATCGTGCATGATTATGACAAGAATGATGAACTGGTGACATATCAGTACATGCTCGCAAATCCGAAGATCGTTTCCCGTTCCGTACAGAAGGCCTATCTGGAAAACGGTGAAGGCTGCCTTTCCGTGCAGGAAGAGCACGATGGATTCGTAGTTCGCAGCGCACGTGTCAAGGTCACCGGTTATGACCTTCTCACCGACCAGAACATCACGATCCGTGCCCGCGGATACCTGGCAATCGTTCTTCAGCATGAAATCGACCACTTCAGCGGCGTGCTGTTCTATGATCACATCAACAAGGACAATCCGCATCCGGAAGTACCCGGCGCACTTGTAATCTGATGCCCGTCACAGGGAGATCCGCGATCTCCCTTTTCTTTTTATAAATTAATGATATAATTTCGTTGAACTAAGTATTTCCAGCCTAGAAACGAGGTAAATATAATATGAAGAATCAAGCATCCGACAGAACTGCCGGACGTCCTGTACGTTATTCTCAGGTCAAGGAACCTGATTACAGCGAGCGTGAAATCAACCATAAGACGGATACGCTTGTATATGCGATCGGCGGTCTCGGCGAGATCGGCAAGAACATGTACTGTGTCGAGCATGATGACGAAATCATCATTATTGACTGCGGCGTCCTCTTCCCGGAGGACGAGCTGCTCGGCATCGACTATGTCATTCCCGATTATTCCTATCTTGTACGCAACCAGTCCAAAATCAAAGCACTGATCATTACCCACGGTCACGAGGATCATATCGGCGGTATTCCGTTCTTCCTGCGTTCCGTTCATCTGCGTCAGATCTACGCTCCGCGTTTTGCGAAGGCGCTGATTGAAAAGAAACTGGAAGAGCACCACCTTTCCCGTGCCTGCAAGGTAATTGAGATCAACGGTGACAGCCGGATCAAGACCGAACACTTCAGTGTCGGCTTCTTTGACACCGTGCATTCCATTCCGGATTCGCTCGGCATTCTCGTCAATACCCCCAACGGCCGCCTCGTGGAGACTGGTGACTTCAAATTCGATCTCACCCCGGTCGGCACAAACAGCGACTATCAGAAGATGGCCTATATCGGACAGGTCGGTGTAACCCTCCTGTTATCCGATTCCACCAACTCCAGCGTTCCCGGTTTCTCCATTTCGGAAAAACAGGTTGCCAACGCAATTATGGACCAGATCCGCAAGACGCCGGGACGGCTTCTTGTCTCGACCTTTGCGTCCAACGTCAACCGCTTGAACCAGATCCTGATGGCTGCCGTCGCATGCAACAGAAAGGTTGCTGTATTCGGACGGTCCATGGAGAACGTCCTTGAAATCGGCCGTAAGACCGGTTTTATCAAGATCGACAACGACAGTTTCATCTCAGGAAACGACCTCAACACCCTTCCTGCCAACCGTATCTGCATCGTATGTACCGGATCGCAGGGAGAACCGATGGCTGCCCTCTCCAGAATCGCCAACGGAACACACAAGTTCCTGCATATCATTCCGGGTGACACCGTACTGTTCTCATCGAACCCGATTCCCGGAAACGGCGTCAGCGTCAGCGCGGTCATCAACCAGCTGACCAGAGTCGGCGCCAATGTCGTTACGAACTCTCCGCTGACAAGCTTCCATACCACCGGACATGCGCCGAAGGAAGAACAGAAGCTGATGCTGAATCTGATCAAGCCGAAATACTTCATGCCGAACCACGGCGAATACAAAATGCTTGTTCAGCATTCCGCAACCGCACAGGAAACCGGTGTTCCGAAAGATCACTGCCTGATCTGTTCCAACGGTGACATCGTTGTCATGCGGAATGAAGAATGCTTTATCGCAAATGAACGTATCCAGACAGATGCGATCTACGTAGACGGAAATGACACAAGCGGCCTTGCGACATCCGTCATCAAGGATCGTCAGATCCTGGCAGAATCCGGTCTTGTGGCAGTCATCGTCACAATTGACAGCCGCTACAACAAGATCCTCTGCCGGCCAAGCATTCTTTCCCGCGGATTTGTTTATATCAAGGACTCCCAGACATTGCTGAAGGAAGCAGAGCTGGTCGTCTATAACGCATTAAAGAAAAAGATGCAGCAGCGCACGACCTTCGGTGACCTGAAGAACTGCATCCGTTCTTCGCTTGAACCGTTCCTCTTCCAGAAGACGAACCGTAACCCGATCGTTATTCCGGTTATCCTGAATCAGAAAGCCGCGATCGCAGAGATTCAGGCGAAGTCCGCAAGAGCGCATAATTAACATTCAGAATCCGTTTTCATCACAACCGCCGTAAAGCCACGGCGGTTTTTTTATGCCCTGAAAAATATTTAAAAAATTCATCTTTTTTTATTGCACGATTCGAACAAACCCTTTATAATGATTGGTGTACCAATCATAGGAGGAAATGTTGTTATGGCTCAGAAATTATCGAAACGCGCAAGAAAAAAGCGTGCGGATTACAATCTCGATTACCAGAAGAAATACGTGAAGCGTTATGTGTTCAAGCTGAACACCCGGCATGACCGCGAGCTGATTGAGATCCTTGAACAGATGGACAACCGTACCGCCTGGTTCAAATCCAAGCTCGAAGAAGCTGTCAACTGATCCGGAGCCCCATCATCCGTATCTGTCTGAACCGTTTGAATTTTCATTGTGCCCTGCCGTTTCCGGATGAGCCGCAGACGTTTTAATAACCGCAAAAAGAAAAGAACAGAGTGAATGATTGGCTCTATATAATTTGGTGTTGATGGATTAAACCCAATAACACCTTTTTGTTTATACAAGCACTACAAAAGGCACAGGTATTGAGATCCGATACAATAGGTAGCGACGAAACCAACTAAAGAAAGGAACTTAACCCTATG
>JAFOLE010000209.1 GCA_017419465.1 Solobacterium sp.
CAATCAGGAAACTCGTCTTTGAAGAACATGAGATTTCCGGAAGTGAGCTGCTGGCTGCGCTGCGTGCAGATTTCAAAGGCTATGAACTGCTTCAGGCAAAGCTTCTGAACAAGGCCCCGAAATACGGCAATGACATCGAGGAAGTCGACAACATCGGCGCAAAATGGGCCGAGTACTTCCGCGAAAAGATGAAGAATTACACCAATTACCGGGGCGGTCCGTACCACACCGGTATGTATACCGTCTCTGCCCATGTGCCGATGGGCGAAAACGTCGGCGCTTCCGCAGACGGACGGAATGCGGGCACACCGCTTGCGGACGGCGGAATGTCGCCTTCCTACGGACGGGACATGGCCGGACCTACCGCAGTACTGAAGTCGGTCTCCCGGCTGCCGGATTCCCTCACCACAAACGGCGGACTGCTCAATATGAAGTTCCTGCCGGAATTCTTCGATACGGAAGAGGGCAGAAACAAGTTCGAGATGTTCTTACGGGCATTTGTGGATCTTGAGATTCCGCATATCCAGTTCAATGTTGTCCGCCAGCAGGACCTCATTGACGCAAAAGAGCATCCGGAAAACTACCGTTCCCTGACGGTACGGGTTGCCGGTTATACGGCTTACTTTGTGGAACTCGACGGAACCCTCCAGGATGAGATCATCCGGAGAACGTCTTACCGTCAGATCTAACGACTGACTGAATACACCAGATTAGAAAGCGAACAACGATTATGACAAAATACCTGTTTCTTGACATTGATTACACGCTCTACAGCCCGAAAGCCGGCTGTGTGCCTCCCTCGGCGCTTGAGGCGATCGCCGAAGCCCGCCGCAACGGACACAAAGTATTCCTCTGCACGGGCAGAAGCCTGGCGGAAGCCGCAGATTATCTGCGCTTTCCGGTTGATGGCTTCGTCTTTGCGAGCGGTGCCATGTGCTATGCGGAAGGACACCGCGTCTATGACCATCCGATCGATCCGGCAAGGATCAATGAAGTGACGGACCTGATCCGTTCCCTGAACATGGGCGTTCTGATCGGCGGTTCCGCGGGTGCCTACCTGGATGAGCAGTGCTATGAAGAGCTCAGCGGCTATCTTTCCGGCGGCGAGGCTGACCCGAAGAAGCGCAAGGCGATCATGTTCGCAAACGGAATGTTTACCGAGAAACAGCGTCATCCGAAGGACCCGATCTACAAGCTCGGCGCAAGCCTGCCGCACGGAGGCTCCTTTGACGAGCTTGTTGAAAAGCTGCCGGCACCGTTCAAACTGATTGTGACGGTAACGTCCGCAGACGGTGACTTTGCGGAAATCACCGACAGTTCGATCACCAAGTCCTCCGGCATCCGTGAGATCCTGAAGGTATACGGTGCGGATATGAAGGATGCGGTCGGTATCGGCGACAGCGGAAATGATGTGGATATGATCGAAGCCTGCGGCCTTGGCATTGCGATGGGCAACGCCTATGAAGATGCGCGCAAGGCAGCGGACTGGATCACCACGGATATCGATGATGACGGCATCTATAATGCATTCGTGCATGCCGGTGTCATTGAACGGGAATAAAAATTATGAATGATGTCAAAGTAAAAGAAATGCGGGAGATGATCGATCGTCTCAACCATGCGTCCGACGCGTATTACAACGGTCTGCCGGAAGAGATGACCGACTTTGAATGGGATGCTCTGTTTGACAAGGTAAAGGCCCTGGAAGAAGAAACCGGGTTTTCCTTTCCGGACAGCCCGACGCAGAAAGTATCTTCCGATGACACCCAGGGACAGAAAGAGCCGCATGAGTTTGCGGCGCTTTCCCTTGCGAAAACCAAGAAGCCGGAAGATCTCGTCAAATGGGCGGAAGGACGTCCGATCTGGATCTCCTGGAAGCTCGACGGTCTGACCCTGGTCGTGACCTATGACAACGGGAAGCTTTCCAAAATCGTCACCCGCGGAGACGGCCACATCGGCACAAATATCACGCATCTGCGGGAAGGCATCCGCGGGATTCCGGAGCGTATTGACTATCCCGGCCATGCGGTCATCCGCGGCGAAGCGGTGATCTCCTATGCCGACTTCAATGCCTTTGTGCTGGAGTCCGGCGAAGACTATGCCAACCCGCGCAACCTTGCGTCGGGTTCGCTGACCCTCAAGGATGTGGAGGAAGTCAAAAAGCG
>JAFOLE010000005.1 GCA_017419465.1 Solobacterium sp.
CGCCGGCTACTGTGCGCAGTTTGTATCTCTGATGCCGGAGGCGCAGGAGGCGATTATCGCCCGCACGGAAAACAGCTGGAATGCATAAATCCTTTTCGGCAGAGGATCCCCGCGGTCCTCTGTTTTTTATGTGCTTCGGACAAAGCTATGCGAATCCCCCGTATCAGAATGACAAAAGAGAACAGCTGCGATAGTTCCGGATAGCCGGTTATTCTCTGAATTCATTATATACGAGACCGGAAAGGCTGAAGTGCAGCAGATCGTCAGAAACGGTTTTCAGTCCGGAAATCTTCCGTTATGATAGAATCATATGATCGGTTGCGATCAGAAAATCGTCTGTCTGTGATCGAATATCAAAATTGCCGCCACCTATTGTGATTGAATCAATCATATTCTATGCTTCAGCTGTAACAAACAGCGGAGGTATCCTATGAACTATGTCCTGTTAGTAAGCCATGGAACGGTGGCAGCGTCGATGCATGAAACCCTGAAGGTATTCTTTCTGGGGGACCGTAAAGATCTGCTCCATGCATGTATGGAAGAGGGCATGAGTCCGGATACCTATGTGCTGCAGGTGCGACAGGTATTATCTTCTGTCACAGAAGAAGACACCCTGACTGTATTGGCGGATCTGATGGGCGGAAGTCCGCTCACCTACGCCTCCTATGTCATCAGCACGATGGGATTGTCCGACCGGACAGAATACCTGTGCGGAATGAATCTTCCGATGATCATGGAAGTGCTCGGCAGAACCGGTCAGGAATCCGTCTCCGGCACAAACGGATTTCTGCAGGAAATGCGGAATACGATACGTCCCTTTGTACTGCCGGCATTATCGGAATGCACACAGGAAGAACGAATCTGAAAGGAATGGAATGATGGTACCGGGAGAACGTAAACAACAGATTCTGGCTTTGCTGGAACGGAAACGCTATGTAACCGTGGAGGAGCTTTCTGCAGAACTGTTTGTCAGTCTTCCGACCGTACGCAGAGATCTTGCGGCACTGGAACAGGAAGGGGCGTTAACCAGAACGCATGGAGGTGCTTCTTACAACCAGGCAGGCACACAGGTCGCGCCATTTATTCTGCGTGAAAAAAACAACTATGAGGAAAAACAGATCATCGGAAATATCGCAGCCGGTCTGATCGAAAACGGAGATACCTTATTCATTTCCTCCAGCAGCACAACCCTTGCGATGGTCCGTCAGCTGAGTCCGGATCTGCACATGCAGGTACTGACAAACGGAATGACCATGGCGCAGGTAATCGGTCAGTATCCAAATGCAAATGTGTATATTCCGGCCGGGCATTATACCTATGAAGATGATGGAATCTACGGTCCGGATGTTGTGGAGTCGGTATCGAAGCGATTCGCAAAATATGGCTTTATCTGCTGTGACGGTGTCGATATGGAACACGGTCTCACCGTGAACCGTGATACGGAACTGTTTCTCGAACTGGCATTCCGAAAGAACTGTGAAAAACTGGTTCTGTTAGTGGATCATACAAAGTTCGATACGCATTTCTTCTACCAGTCCATGGAATTATCTGAAGTGGATATTCTGGTGACGGATCAGGATCCGGGAGAGAAATGGGAAACGTACTGCAGGAAACAGAAAATTGAGCTTCTCTATTAAAAACAAACCTGTATCATGCGAGGACAGCACCGCAGGATGCAGGTTTTCTGTTGGTAACGGAGAACAGGCGAAAGGTTAACCGACAACGGAACCAATCGTTTCTCCTTCGATCAGTTCAACCGGGAAAATAACCGGGCGTTTATCCATAGGAGTCGGATGTTCAATCAGGTTCATCAGACGCTGGGCAGCAGTGGCGCCCATCTGATCCGTGCTTTGCCGGATTGTCGTAAGACGCGGCTCCAGTACCTGTGTCAGCGGAATTCCATCGTATCCGCCAAAGGAAATATCTCCTGGAATACTGAGACCAAGCTGCATCGCTGCTTCCTGGGCACCGAGATAGGCAAAGTCATCCGGCAGAAGAATGCAGGTCGGACGGTCTGGCAGTGCCAGCAGATCCAACACGAGCGAACGGGTCAGCTGGATGTCGTTGTACACGCCTTCCTTAATGTATTCAGGAGGGACCGGCAGATGATAAAAATCCATGATGCTGCTAAACTGACTGATTCTGGTGCGTGTCACAAGGGAATTATTCTGCCCGTGGATATAGGCAATCCTGCGGTGACCTTTTTGAATGGCATATTCAACGAGTTTGCGAACACCGGTTTCATTGTCGGAAAGAACAGCCGGGATGCGGCGGAACATATGGTCGACGGTAACACAGGGAATGTCACTGCCGATCAGAGAACGGATTCTGGGAGAGTCGTAATCTGCACAGATGATGCACAGTCCGGAGACGTTCCCGTCTGTGCAGTGTTCAAGATAGGAGAAATCATTCGGATCTGTTTTCTGATTAATGAAGGTCACATCGTAACATCTCGCTTCAGCTTCTTTCTTAAACGCTTCAATAATCAGGACGATTAATCCAAATCAAAAAAACCGGAGCTTGCAACAAGGCCGTCAAACAGATCCGGATCATAGTATTCCTTCAGCCCTTTCTCAAAGCGGCCGCTGCACAGGAA
>JAFOLE010000006.1 GCA_017419465.1 Solobacterium sp.
AATGAGCTCACCTTTGCGTATGCCGGTCCAGAACAGAACTTCAAAAGCCACCTGGTACATAGGCTTCAGGAAGCATGGATAAAGCTTCTTATATTGCTCATAGGTGAGAAAAATTTTTTCTTTCCGGATGTGATGCAGCTTGGCAGTGTGCTCAAACGGATTGACGGAAATATAGCCGCGCTGCAGCGCATAGCGCATCGTACGGTTGATCATAGATACGGTTTTGTTGATTGTATCGTTGGATCTGCCGTTGTTATGCAGCGTAGTAATCAAATTTTCGATATCAGATCTTGTATATCTGCTGAGTGATTTGTTTGGAAAGAACGGCTGTATATGGTTTTTGTATACACTGTCGAATTCCTGTTTACCGCCTTTGGAATTGCGTGTGTTATAGGACTCAGAGAGTTCCTGACGGACGTGACTGAAGGTATAGTCCACAACTTCAACATATGCATCTTTGGCCTTCATACAGGCCTTAAGTGCCTCAGCTTTTGTTGCATAATCATATCCTGATACAACCCGGTGTCCGTTTTTGATGAATTCGTATCGCCAGAGAGGCGGACGGACATATTCCCATTTCCCGGTCTTTTTATTCTTTTGCTTTTTTCTGTACGCTCCCATTTCGTCTTCCTTTCAGCAGAACAGAATATGTCCGTTTGGCTCGCTTGATCTCATTGGCAAGCACAGTTATCGCATATCCTTCAGGATTCATAACGGAATGCTCATCCAGTGTTGTGATTGTCTTCAAAATGATCTGCTCGTATGCAAGGCCTCCATAATCCTGCAGTGCAAAGAGAAAAATTCTGTCTTCTTCATTCAGAAGAGAAAGAGCGTAATCAACATACGCCGGAACATTCGCGTTTTCGCATATTGTCAGATAGTCAACCGGTATCATCAGTTCCCGTTCTGTCTGTATCTCGTCAAATGCTGGATTGGCCGTATAGAAAACATCGTAATGCGTATCAACAAACTTTCCGTCCGGTCCTTTGACTCTTGTTCTTTTCAGATAGCCTTCCTGTTCCAGTGTTTTCATCGCTCTTGCCACAGTCGATTCACTCCAGCGCAGCTGCCTAGCAATAGATTGTATTTTGAATATCCACCGGTCAGGCTTGCTGGCCATATAAACGTAGAGGCCGAACGCGTTCGTTTTCTTCATCCGCAGCAGGTGCAGCATTGCCTCATTGGGCACCTGTGTAAAGTTACCCCGATGGATCTGTACCGTACAGAAGGCCATTACAGCCCCTTGGAAGCATATTTTTCAATCTGTGCTTCAGTAAGGTTCAGATAATTCATCACACGTTTAGGATCTAATCCAAACGGACTGATGGTTTTTCCTTCCTTGAGAATTTGCATAGTAATCTCATCCCAGGCACGGTCTGCTTTACGTGCACCACATCCCAGATACTCTCTCAACTGTCTTCTGCTGATATATCCAAGCGAATTGAGTTCAAGGCGTCTCTGATTAATCTGTTTGATCTCACGTAATTTCATTTTGTATACCTCTCTATAGATGACCTATTTCATATACAAATATTTGTATATGAACATAATAGGTCATTGTTTGTATAAAGTCAAACAACAAATGCGATTAATTAGTGGTGAAAATAATTTTGGACATATCTTTTATGGTATTTACACATTAAGACGGATAATGTACTTATGACCTGTTATAAATACATATGTTTGTATTTCTTTCAGGTAACTTCTATAATTAGAAACATGAGCAGCGTAAAATCATTAGGCCGGAGAATTCAAGTTGCCCGTGAATTCAGAGAATTAGATCGCACGACTTTTGCCAAAGAAATTGGTGTCAAATATCGTGATATTTTACGTTGGGAAACAACAACACATGAGCCACGAGCTGCAACATTAAAAAGGATGGCTGATGCCTTGAATATTAATGTGAATTATTTTCTGGATGAAGAGGCGAGTACAGATCAAATCATTTCCTATCTTTCAGAAGAGGAAATGATGAACGAGAGTGGCTTAGGAGAAATCCTGACACAAAAAAGAAAGCAGATAAAAGCGTGTATCGATAAAACGGATGATGTATCTCTTTTGAGAACAATCAGCCGTCTGATGATGGATTATGTTGATGCAAAGCTGTTGGTTTATCTGACAGATGTTATACTTGAGTACACAAATTATACCGGAGAAATTCCTGAACAGTTGGTGACAGCGGATGAGAGACGTCTTTTCATCAAACAAATGATTTCAGAAATAGATGATGCCGATCTGCTCAAATCAACAGCGAAAGTACTTGCTGTATTTACCAGGAATGCAGATGTTAATAATCAATTAGGAACTGTCATGACACTCACCAATTCTCTGCCGAATGTTCGTTTACCTGGTGAATAGTACTTCAGTTTTGACACAGTTTCTTATCATCATCAGTAGTATATTTTCAGTATTACTTCAAATCAGTATTACTATGTCTGTCATTTCACCATACGTGGAAATCTGACATGTGGCTGTAAAAAGCATCAAAGTTAGCATAAACCACACTGAAATCCACACTAAATTTGGATCAAGCAACAAAAAATCCGCACTGTTATGCGGATTTTTGACTTCATGGTGCCGCTTGGCAGAATTGAACTGCCCGCTCATCCTTACCATGGATGTGTATTACCACTATACTAAAGCGGCGACTGCTTTTCTATTTTATCAGAACCTTCGCATTAATCAATAGGAATCGATATTTTTAAGTTCCTGATAAACCATGGACAGGGGAAGCCCCATGATCGCATAGAAATCGCCGTCAATTTTCGTGATAAACCTGCCCGCAAGTCCCTGGATGCCATAGGCACCGGCTTTGTCATCCGCTTCGCCGGAGGAAAGATATTCAAAGATCTCCGCTTCGCTGAGCTGCGCAAAGGAAACATGCGATACCGAAACATCCGTGTATGTTTTTTTACTGCTCACAAGCGCAAGTCCGGTGATGACCTGGTGGGTACGGCCGGAGAGTTCTTCCAGCATGCACCGTGCTTCTTCCCGGTCGTGCGGTTTTCCGAGCACACGGTTATCAATCACCACAATGGTGTCGCTGCCGAGAATTACCGCATCCGGATGCCGTTTCAGAACTGCCGCAGCCTTGCGCACGGAAAGATCCATGATCGCATCTGTCAGAGAACAATCAGACTTCAGCGTTTCATCAATTTCTGCCGCATCAATTTCAAAGGGAACACCGCATTTTTCCAGCAGTTCCTTTCGTCTCGGGGATTTGCTCGCAAGAATCAGCTGTTTCATCAGGACCGCCTTTCTGTCATGGATTATACCAAATTTGGGTAACAGGAAAAGAGGGCAATGCTATAATGAATGCAGTAATCATAAAAACAAAAAGGAGATACAGATCATTATGAACAAGGCACCCACATTAGTCATTCTTGCTGCGGGAATGGGCAGCCGCTACGGCGGAATGAAGCAGATTGACGGAGTTGGCAGTCACGGAGAACCGATTATCGAATTTTCCATTTATGATGCATACCAGGCCGGATTCCGTAAGGTTGTTCTGATTATCAAGCGTGAACATGAAGAACTGTTCCGCAAGGCACTCACGGACCGGATCGCGGCAGGCGGGATGGAAGTGAAATTTGCATATCAGGAGATGACGAATCTTCCGGCTGGCTTCACTGTACCGGAAGGAAGAGAAAAGCCGTGGGGAACCACCCATGCACTCCTTTCCTGCAAGGGCGTCGTCGACGGACCGTTCGCAATCATCAACGCGGATGACTTCTACGGACGCAATGCATACAAGGTCATCTATGACTATCTGACCAATGAGATTTCAGATGACAACTATGCAATGGTCGGATTCAAGTGTCTCAATACACTTACGGAAAACGGTACGGTTACCCGCGGTCTCTGTGAGGAGAAGGACGGATGCCTCAGCCACATCGTTGAGATTCAGAAGATTGCGATCCAGGACAACAAGGCTGTCTATGAAACCGAGAACGGCGAGTGGGCACCGATCGCAGATGATGCGCTCGTATCCATGAACTTCTGGGGCTTCACACCGAAGATCTTTGAAGAGTTCGAACCGGTATTTGAGAAGTTCCTCTCTGAAAACATCGACAAGAATCCGATGAAATGCGAGCATGTTATCCCGACTGCTGTCGGAACACTCGTACAGGAAGGAAAGATTTCTGTACGGATGCTGTCGAGCACAGACAAATGGTTTGGCGTTACCTATAAGGAAGACAAGCCGGATGTCGTTGCACGCATTCAGGAGCTGAAGGATAACGGCACCTATCCGGATGTCCTCTGGAAGTAACGAATGTATCTGAACACGGTCCCTGCGGATCGTGTTTTTTAATTTGTGGGTATCTGAATCAGCGGCTATGTGCTACAATACATCATGCGTATGCGCCCGTAGCTCAGCTGGATAGAGTATCAGATTCCGAATCTGAGGGTCGCAGGTTCGACTCCTGTCGGGCGCGCGTCAGATCAGAAGCGGCAATGAACTGCCGCTTTTTTATCTATAGATAAAAAACAGGACTTATGGAAAGCCCTGTATTGTATGGTCACTGGATATTCAGACAATGACGGATCAGCCGGTTCAGCAGACGGCGTACCTGTTCCTCGCTGTACAGGCCACGCGCTTTGTTTTCGCTGATGACCTGTGTGACACCGGCGATTACATAGGTGAGAATCAGATCTTCTTCCGCATTTTCATCATTTTTCTTTGCGAGGTTGACCAGCCAGCGGTTCAGCTTAGCATACTGCTGTGTTTCGCGGTCCTTCGCAAGATACATGAGATCTTCACGGTGCGGTTCAAGCGCCTTGGAAAACTCCTGCAGATAACGGTCCGGGTCGGTATAGATCAGACCGCGGAACGGGAAGTTCTCAAAACACTCTTCGAGGATACGGTTTTCAACTGCTTCGTTCAGATCATATACATCTTCGAAGTAATGATAAAACGTAGTGCGGTTGGAATTTGCGAGCCGGCACAGCTCGGTGATACGGATGCGTTCAATTGGAAAGCGGCGCCGCAGTTCAAGATAGGCATCTCCGATCTTCCGTTTTGTAAGTTTTGTGCGTTGGCTATTTTTCATGAGTATTATATTAACACCTGTAAATATTTTTGTGGGTGATTTGCGCAAAAAAACTAAACAATTTATAATATGGATGAGGCATGAGTATGTCTGACGTTAGCGGCTCCGTTTCATTTGCGGATGTCCGTCTGTCAGGATGAATCGTGCATACGAGAAGGAGGCAGAAGATCGGACCCGTTCCGGGATCTGCCTTTTATTCTGCTTTCTGCAGGAAACGAATGGATAATGCTATAATTTTCGGGTTATGAGAGAAATCTGTACCGGAATCCTTGCGCATGCGGACGCAGGAAAAACAACCTGCATTGAATCCTTTTTTGCCCGTACCGGTGTGATCCGTACACGCGGCCGGGTCGATCATGGGGATTCCGTATTTGATAATGATCCCAAAGAACGGGAACATGGAATTACGATCTACTCCAAGGAAGCGGGAATCACCTGGAAGGATACCCGGATCAATGTAATCGATACGCCGGGTCATGTTGATTTTTCCGGCGAGATGGAGCGGGTTCTTTCCGTGCTTGATCTGGCAGTTGTGCTGATCAGCGGACTGGACGGCGTTCAGCCGCATACCGTAACAATCATGAACTGTCTTGCCCATTATCATGTCCCGCTGCTGTTTTTCGTAAACAAGATGGACATCGCCCACCGTTCAAGAGAAGATCTGCTTTCTGAACTGCAGAATCGGTTCGGGGAGTGCATTGACTGGAATGCGCCGGATGGGGAAGAGGCCATCGCAATGGTAAATGATCCGATGATGAATGCATTCCTTGAGACCGGCTCTGTTCCGGATCATCTCAAACGTCTTGCGGTAAGCAGACGGGAATGCTTTCCGGTATTCTTCGGATCTGCACTGAAGGATGAAGGAATCGGGGAGCTCCTTGACGCCATTGCGCAGCTGAGCGAACCGCTGCCGCTTCGCAATGAATTCGGTGCACGGGTATTCAAGATCACCAACTCCCCGGAAGGGCGTCTTGCGCATCTGCGTGTAACCGGCGGAACCCTGTATGCCAAGCAGGCACTGAATGAAACAGAGAAAGCAGACCGCATCCGCATTCTGAACGGAGCGTCCTATGAAATCGTTACGGAAGCGCATGCCGGCGCAATTGCAGTTGTCTCCGGCACAAAAACACTGGAGGCAGGCAGCGGCCTTGGTTTTGAAGAAGATCTTGAACCGCCGATGATCGAACCGTGCCTTTCCTACACACTGGAAGTTTCCAGTTCGGTTGATCAGCGTGCACTGTTTGAAGTGTGCCGCCGGCTTGCGGAAGAAGATCCGACACTTTCGGTTTCCTCGGATGAGACAACCGGTGCCGTGCATATTTCCATTATGGGAGAGATGCAGAAGGAAATTCTCCGTTACCGGATCAAGGAAGAGACCGGTATCGATGTGGCGTTTGGAAACGGGAGAATCGTCTATCGCGAAACCATCCGTGAAACAGCATACGGCGCCGGGCATTTTGAGCCGCTCCGGCATTTTGCGGAAGTGCATGTGCGTCTGGAACCGGGAGGACGTGACAGCGGAATCATTGTAAGCAGTGAATGCTCAACGGATGATCTTCCGATGCACTGGCAGACCGCAATCCTGACGGCGCTGCGTACGATTCCGCACCGCGGTGTTCTGATGGGCGCACTGCTCAGTGATGTGAAGATTATTCTGACTGCCGGCAAGGGACATCTCAAGCATACGGAAGGCGGTGACCTGCGCAATGCGTCACGGCGTGCAGTGCGGCAGGCACTGATGAAGACCGAAAGCATTCTGCTGGAACCGTACTGCCGGTTCGAAGTGACGCTGGCACCGGAGTATCTCAGCCGGGCACTGTATGATTTTGAACGCAGGGAAGCTTCCGTTACCGTCAATGAAACTTCCGCCGGTGTTCTTCTGAGCGGGGAAGGACCGATGCGCACCCTGATGAACAGTCAGGCGGATGTGATCGCCTATACACGGGGAACGGGCCGCTGTGTGATTTCACCGATCGGGTATCGGGAATGCAGAAATCCGGATCCGATCATTGCGGAAAGCGGCTATGATGCGGAAAGTGATCTGCGTAATCCGGCGGGCTCTGTGTTCTGTTCCCATGGATCTTCTTTTACGGTGTCCTGGGACCAGGCGGATGCCTTTATGAGTATTCCGGTAAAGGACCGGACGCCGGAGGCGAGCTATTCCCACCGGACCTATCATGTCGGAGAAGATGAACTCAAGGCGATCATTGCGTCTGAGTCCGGACACAACCGTAATCCCAACAAACAGATGCGGCAGACGCCGGAACCGGAAAAGCAGCGTCCCGGCAAACCTCGGCCGGTGCTTCCGGAGTGTCTGATTGTGGACGGGTATAATCTTCTGCATCTTTCAGATATCGATACCACTGACATGTCCTATGCACGCGAGCGTCTGATCGATGATCTTGCGGCATATCAGGCTTATGCGGACAAGAAGGTCATCGCCGTGTTTGACGGTTACCGCAGGCAGGACAATGAAGGATCCTCCTATAAGACAGGAGGGCTGGAAGTTGTCTATACCCGTACCGGACAGACCGCAGATGCCTATATCGAAAAGCTTGTGCACGATCTGAAACAGAGCTATGCCATCACCGTTGCGACAAGCGATGCGCTGATTCAGAATTCCATCTTTGCGCAGGGTGCCATGCGGATCAGTTCCCGCATTCTGAGGCAGGAAATCGATCAGGCAAAAAAACTGTTTCTTCCAGAGAACAGTCAGTTATAATGATTCTGTTTTTGCGGTCTGCAAGGCAGAGCGCAGTTTATTCAATACACGTAAGATGATTTCAGGAGACCTATGGTAAAAGATTATTTTTCATTTGAGACGATCCGTGACAAAAACGGAGAAGTCGTCTGTTATCATGTGACGGCAATCGGCACGATTGACAAGGACGGAGAGACCCGGATCCGCAGTGATCTCGGGGATTCCGGAACGAAAAAAATGGCATTCGGAAAGCTGACCGTAAGAGGCCGGGATCACATGATCGGACTGCTGTTAAGAGAAACCGGCAGCCGTGTATACTGGCGTTCCACGGATGATCAGGGAAGCTATGCGATCATCAGCTTTGCGGCAAGAGAAAAGCATGCGGAGGAAATCTACAATCTGAATGAAGGAGACCGTGTGCTGATCGAAGGCCGGGCATATATCCGTCAGAACAGCGCAGGACATGAGGACCGTCTGCCGGAGCTCAGCATTACCGTATCCAGTTCGTTCCTGCTCGGACGGCGTCGTCGTCCGCAGACCATGACAAGTTCCATTATTCCGCAGAAGATTCATTCCTATGACAGTGAACCGGAAGAGAAGGCGGAGGAAACATTCGAAGCACTTCCTTCGTTTGCGCCGATGCAGAGCATTGATGACGATGATGCGCCGATGATGTCGCTGACACCGATGGATAACGGTGTTTCCTCTTCTGAGGAGAAAGGAGACCTCGAATGAGACGTGCAGGTATTCTGATGCCGGTATTTTCACTGGCTTCGCCGTTTGGAATCGGAACGTTTTCCAAAGAGGCATATGAGTTTATTGATTTTCTGAAGGAAGCCGGACAGTCCTGCTGGCAGATTCTGCCGATCGGTCCGACCGGGTTCGGTGATTCCCCGTATCAGTCCGCCTCTACGTTTGCGGGTAATCCGTATTTCATTGACCCGGTGACACTGAAGGAAAACGGACTGCTTTCCGAAGAGGAACTCTGGTCCTATGACTTCGGCAGTGATCCGGAGAAGATCGATTACGGGAAACTGTACAACTTCCGCTATCTGCTCTTAAAGCATGCCTTTGACCGATTTGCAGAACAGGGCGGACTTGCGGATAAAGATTATCTTTCCTTTAAGAAACAGGAAGCCGGATGGCTGGATGATTATTCCCTGTTCATGGCATTGAAGCGGAAACAGGGCGGCAAGAGCTGGCTCGACTGGCCAAAGGAACTGCGGGAGCGGCAGGCTGCCGCACTGAACAGTGCCCGCAAGGACCTGGAAGAGCTGATTGAATTCTTCTGTTTTCAGCAGTATGAATTCTTCCTTCAGTGGAACAAGCTGCATGCCTATGCGGCGAAACAGGGAATTGAAATCATCGGAGATGTTCCGTTCTTTGTGTCGCTGGACAGCTGTGATGTGTGGAGTCATCCGGATGCGTTTGAAATGAGTGCCTCCCATACACCGCGCGCGGTTGCAGGTACGGCAGACGGACAGATCTGGGGCAATCCGGTTTATGACTGGAAGACAATGAAGAAAGACCATTATGCATGGTGGATTAACCGGATGCGTCATGCACTGCGGTTCTATGATGTGCTTCGTATCGATCACTTTCACGGATTTCTTTCCTGCTTTGCGGTTCCGTACGGCGACAAAGATACGAAACAGGGAAAACTGGAGAAGGGACCCGGTAAGGAATTCTTTGATGAAGTGCGCCGGCAGCTCGGTGACATTCGCATGATCGCGGAAGACCTGGGTTCTGTCACGGAGGAAAACCAGAAGCTGCTTGCGGATACCGGAATCCCGGGCATGAAGATCCTGCAGTATGCATTTACCAGCTGGGACAGCATCTATATGCCGCATAAGATTGAAAAGCGTTCCGTTGTATATACCGGCAACCATGACAACCCGACGACAGTCAGCTGGGCAATGGGGCTGAATGAAGGCGAGATGCGGTTCACCCGTGCCTATATCCGCTCATGGAACACCGATTACAACGGCTTTACCTGGGATATGATCCGGGAAGCGTATCATACACCGGCGGATCTCTGCATCATTCCGATCGGTGATTACCTGTGCCTGAAGGAAGAAGGACGGATCAATACACCGGGCACCGCCCAGGGCAACTGGACGTGGCGTCTGCGTCCGAATTTCCTCTCCTCGGATCTTGCCCGTGACATCCGCGGTCTGGCTGAAGTATATTCCCGTATTCCGCCGAAGAAGGAAGCCTGAGTTATGGCAAAGCATATGATCCGTTTCCGCTGTGAACAGTGCGGAAAAAATCATGACGCTGCGGTCTATGACGGTGTCGATGTTTCAAAGGAACCGCAGTTCCGTGCAAAGGTCATGGACGCGTCTATCTTTGATTTTGTGTGTCCGGACTGCGGAGCGGTATCCGGAATCCTTTATCCGTTTCTCTACCATGATCCGGTGAACCGATTCATGGTTCAGCTGGTGGACAGCACGATTACGGAAGACCCGTTTACCGGAATCTTTGATACGGAAGATGAGACCGACCAGGCAATCAAAGGTGTTGTCGAAGATATGAAGGAACGCTATTTCCTGCGTACTGTCCGCACACCGAATGAACTGATGGAGAAGATTGCCATATTCGAAGCCGGCTATGATGACCGCGTCATTGAACTGATGAAACAGGGCATCATCGCGGCAGATTCTGCCGGAACGATTCTGCATCTGTACTATGCGCCGACCGATCAGGGACCGGTTCTGCTCTGCGAGGAGGAAGCCGGATTCACCCGTTCCTTCCCGCTGGATGAAACGGTCTATAAAACGATCCAGTCCGCCATGCAGTTTGATGCATCAGAAACCCGAATTGATGAAACATGGGCCCGTGCAGTTCTCAAACAGGGTTCGTGATTAATTCCCGGAATCTTCCGTTTCTGTTCAGATAACATTCACATAACGCCGATAACATGATCCTGTCAGGAGGTACTTGTATGAAAACAAAACTGACGAATCAGCTGATCGGTGTTTTCTTTGCCGCAACGCTTATGTTTACAGGAACAGAATCATTTGTCATGACGGTGAGTGCGGAAGGACCGCAGGAGCCGCCGCAGGGAGAACTGGGACAGATGCCTGATGGCGCACCCGGTGAAAAACCGGACGGCGCACCCGGGGAACCGCCCGAAGGCGGAATGCCCGGCGGAGGCATGCCGGGCGGAAGCCAGTCGGCCGTTACGGAATGGGACAGTGTAATGGAATACAGCGAAGATACGGAAACGTCTGAAGAACAGTACGACTCAACCGGCACAGACGAAAACGCGGTCCTTGTCTCAGACGGCACTGCCGTATTGAATCAGCCGGTGATCACCCGTACGAGCGCAGAAAGCCAGGGCGGAGACAATGCGAGTTTCTACGGCGTCGGCGCAGCGGTGCTCACCACTGGCGGCACGGCCGTCATCAACGGTGGAACCATTACCACAGACGCCAATGGGGCGGCAGGTGTATTTGCCTACAGTGACGGCATTGCATATGTATCCGATACCGTAATCAGAACCTCCGGAAATACAGCCGGCGGCATTCACGCGGCAGGCGGCGGAACCCTGTATGCATGGAATCTCGATGTGGAGACGCAGGGAGAAAGCTCAGCAGCGATCCGCAGTGACCGCGGCGGCGGAACCATGGTTGTGGACGGCGGAAGTTACGTGGCCAACGGGGAGGGATCTCCGGCGGTTTATGTCACCGCGGATATCTCCGTGAAGGATGCGGAACTTGCCGCAAACGAATCAGAAGGCATCTGCATTGAAGGACGCAATACACTCCGGCTGTTCAATACGGATCTGACCTCCGATATGAAGGATCTTTCGCAGAACGATCATACCTGGTCTGTCATTCTCTATCAGTCGATGTCCGGTGATTCGGAAGAAGGAAACTCTGCGTTCTATATGATTGACGGAAGCCTTACCTCAAAGAACGGCGGACTGTTCTATTCCACAAATACCGAATCGGAGTTCTATCTTGAGAATGTAACGATCTCTGCGGCAGAGGACTGTGAATACTTCCTGCGGGTCAGCGGAAATGCCAATCAGCGCGGATGGGGCACAACAGGGCAGAACGGTGCCGATACCGACTTCACAGCCGTCAATCAGGTCATGAACGGCGATGTGATCTGGGATTCCATCTCCAATCTGGATTTCTATATGGCAGAAGGCTCCGTACTTACCGGCGCAGTGATTGATGATGAAAGCTATGCGGGAGAAGGCGGAGACGGCTATGCGAGCCTTTACATCGATGCCTCTTCAAAGTGGATCGTGACCGGAGATTCCCGTGTGACAAATCTTTATTGCGAAGGCTCGATCGTCGATGAGGCAGGCAATACTGTCACAGTTGCCGGCATCGACGGCACTGTCTATGTACAGGGAGAAAGCACATATACCGTTACGGTGGATTCCTACAGCGCGGAAGCCGATCTTTCCGGTATGACATCTTCTGTCAGCTGGCAGGATTATGAAGCCGATGCACCGGACAGCGTGACGATTTCTGATGCGGAAATCGTCGCGGAAGAAACGAAAACCACAGAGTCCGCAGCGGAAGAAACAGAAGAGCAGACAGAGATCAATCCAGAGAAGAAGGCGGTCAGCACGGTAGCGCTGATCGCGGCGGCCATTGCCATTCTTCTGCTTGCCGGATTTCTGTTCAGTGTTCTGAAAAAGTAACGCGCTCTGCATACACAGCGTGATACCATCGCAAATATGAAAATATTTACATTCAATGAAAATTGTATGTAAATATTATCTGAAACCGTTTGCATTTCTCTGCATGCATGCGATATCATCAGAGTATACAAACCGATGAGGTGAAGATAACGGCAGATATGATCTCCAAGAGAGTCCGGGCAGGTGCGAGCCGGGCAGAACTACAGTCTGTCAAATGGATCACTGAGGGCAGGGTCAAAGGGCGACCGAGTATTCTCTGACGCAGACGGCAGCGTTACAGGCCAACGGATATGCTGGTATCCGGAATGAGTGCGCATGAATGAATGCGAAAAAGGGTGGCACCGCGATTGAATATCGTCCCTGATGGAAGATTATTTCCGTCAGGGATTTTTAGTTATCCGGAGGATTCTGAAATGGACATACTGGAACAGCTCACCGATCATGCAAGAGAACGCGTGGAAGAAAAGAAGCGGATCATACCGCCCGGGGAGATGAAGCGTCTTGCGGACACAGTAAAGCCGGCAGCCCGGATCTCCTTTGCGGAAGCGCTGGCAAAACCGGAGATGAGCTTCATCTGTGAATGCAAGAAAGCATCACCGTCCAAAGGGCTGATCGATCCGGAGTTCCCTTACCTGCGGATTGCCAAAGACTATGAAACCGCAGGAGCGGATGCGATCTCCTGCCTGACCGAACCGAAATGGTTTCTGGGACGGGATGAGTATCTGCGGAAGATTGCCGGGATGGTTCGGATTCCGGTTCTGCGGAAGGACTTTACGGTAGATCCGTACATGATCTATGAAGCAAAGGTTCTTGGCGCATCCGCGGTTCTGCTTATCTGTTCGATTCTTTCTCTGGAGGAACTGAAAGATGATCTTCAGCTGGCGGAAAGCCTTGGACTTGATGTCCTGACAGAAACCCATGACGAAGCGGAAATCGAAATGGCAGTCAATGCCGGTGCGAAGATTCTCGGGGTCAATAACCGGAATCTCAGGGATTTCACCGTCGATATTCACAACAGCATACGCCTTCGGGCATTGGTTCCGGATCATATCCGGATGGTTGCGGAAAGCGGCATCCGGACACGGGACGACATTCTCACCCTCGAACAGGCAGGCATCAGCGGAGTGCTCATCGGAGAGGCTCTCATGAACGCAACAGATAAAAGAACAATGCTCAGAGAGCTGAAAGGAGAACCGTTATGATCCGCGAAGCAATTGAAAAGATTTCCAACAAAGGCGACCTCACGTATTCCGAAGCCTATACCGTCATGAATGAAATCATGTCAGGTGAAACCACACCGACCCAGAATGCCGCATTTCTTGCGTCCCTGTCGACCAAGAGCACAAAGGCGGAAACCATTGATGAAATATCCGGCTGTGCCGCTGCGATGCGTGAACATGCAACAGCGGTAACGCATGAAGGCATGGAAGTGCTGGAAATCGTCGGAACCGGCGGAGACGGCGCACATTCCTTCAATATTTCCACCACAGCCGCATTTGTGATTGCGGCTTCCGGCATCAAGGTAGCCAAGCACGGAAACCGCGCAGCTTCATCTCTCAGCGGAACGGCAGACTGCCAGGAGGCACTGGGCGCGAATATCAATCAGGATCCTGCGCAGGCTGAGGATCTTCTGAAACGGGTCGGAATGTGTTTCTTCTTTGCGCAGAAATATCACAGTGCCATGAAATACGTTGGTGCAATCCGGAGAGAACTTGGCTTTCGCACGGTATTCAATATTCTCGGACCGCTCACGAATCCTGCAAAACCGGAATACTTTGTGCTTGGTGTATATGATGAATATCTGGTCGAGCCGCTGGCCAAGGTACTCGACAAACTCGGTGTAAAGCGCGCATTTGTCGTCTACGGACAGGAAAAATTGGATGAGATCTCCGCGGTCGGACCAACTACCGTATGCGAACTCAAGGACGGCTATTACCGCACCACGGTAATCCGTCCGGAGGACTTCGGATTGAGCAGCGGGGAAAAAGAAGAACTGGTCGGAGGAACACCGCAGGAAAATGCGGAAATCACCAGAGGTATTCTTAACGGCTCGATCCGTGATACGAAACGGAATGCGGTTGTCCTGAATGCAGGTGCTGGTATCTTCATCGGCGGGAAAGCGGATTCCTTTGAAGAGGGTGTCCGTATGGCAGAAGAACTGATCGATAACGGCGCGGCATATCGGAAGATGGAACAGTATATTGCGGAGACGGCAGCCTTATGACATTTGTAAAACTATGCGGCCTTCGAAGCTGGCGCGATGCGCTGGCATTCAATGAATCCGGCGCGGACCTTGCGGGCATGATCCTGTCACCGGGATACCGCCGGTCGATCACCTGCGGAAGCGCAAGAGGAATCCGTCAGGCGCTGCGGGATGATATTCCCTTATGCGGTGTCTTTGTGAACGCGGAGATCGGCCGGATCGTTTCGTACACCGAACAGGGACTCATTGATGTGATTCAGCTTCATGGTCAGGAAAGCAATGACTATATCGATACGCTGCGCGTTCATTGTCCGCTTCAGAAAATCATCAAGGCATTTGTGGTGAAGAATGCCTCCGATATTGAACTGGCAAACCACTCCCATGCGGACCTTGTTCTGCTGGATGGCGGAACAGGACAGGGAGGCGGATTTGACTACAGCCTGCTGGAAGGCATGCGGCGGCCATACGTGCTTGCGGGCGGACTGAGCAGTACAAATGTCGCAGCGGTAATCCGCCGTTATCATCCCTATGGGGTTGATACCAGTTCGGGCATTGAGACGGACGGAAAAAAAGACCCGAAGAAAATGACCGCATTTGTGGATGCAGTGCGGA
>JAFOLE010000030.1 GCA_017419465.1 Solobacterium sp.
AGCTTCACGACCTTGATCGATACATTTTCATCTTCATAATCACGGGGATATCCCATGGGTTCATCATTTCTGCGCATGGCGACGGACATTTCAATTGCCTGTTCGATCGTCTCTGCGGTAATACCGCCGATGATGACGGAACCCGCATCAAGCGCTTCCGGGCGTTCCGTGCTCGTACGGATCAGTACGCCGCTGAACTTCAGGATGGCGCTTTCTTCGCTCAGTGTTCCGCTGTCGGAGATGACGCAGTAGCTGTTCATCTGAAGCTTGTTGTAATCAAAGAAGCCAAACGGCTGAAGATTCTTTACCAGCGGATGGAATTTGAAGTTCCGTGCCTCGATCCACTTTCTGGAACGCGGATGCGTGGAATAGATGACCGGCATGCCGTAATCTTCCGCCACATGATTGATCGCATTCATCAGGGACATGAAGTTTTCTTCAATGTCGATATTCTCTTCCCGGTGCGCAGAAACCAGGATATACTTTCCGGCTTCGAGACCGAGTTCACTCAGGACATTGCTGGAATTGATGGAATCCATATGCTTATGGAGCACTTCCGGCATCGGGCTTCCCGTTACGAAGATCGTCTTTCCGTCAATGCCTTCGGAAAGCAGATACCGACGGCTGTTTTCGGTATACGGCAGATTGATATCAGAGATACTGTCAACGATCTTGCGGTTGATCATTTCCGAGACATTCCAGTCCCAGCAGCGGTTGCCTGCCTCCATATGGAAAATCGGGGTTTTGAGACGCTTTGCGCAGACAGCCGCAAGCGCGCTATTGGTATCTCCCAGCACAAGCACGGCGTCCGGCTTTTCTTCCAGCATCACATCATAGGTGCGGGCCAGAATGTTGCCCATCGTTTCTCCGAGGTTCTTTCCGGCGCAGTCCAGATAATGGTCTGGCTGACGAAGTCCGAGTTCCTGAAAGAAAATATCATTGAGACGCGGATCGTAGTTCTGTCCGGTATGTACCAGGACATGATCAAAATACTGCTCACAGGCCTTGATTGTCTCACTTAAACGAATAATTTCCGGCCTTGTTCCAAGTACGGTCATTACTTTCAGTTTCCGCATAAGATTCCCCTTTTTCTGATTTTCTGTCTGTCCGCACTATTATAGCATCCATCCCGGATGACACTGAACGGACAGGTTCCCTTATTTCTCGATTTCGTTGTTGTAATTTGCCCGGCGGCGAAGCACCTTCTTCACGCCTGCCATCAGGCTTTTGCCGGACTTCAGATACAGATACTTGCGCTCGATCTGCCGCTTGATCTTCGGCCAGCCGATATCCGCATAGATCTCATGGACCCGCTTGTCATAGTAGTAATCCGGCACGACATATTCCGGATCCTTCCAGGGGCCCTCATGTTCATAGGTTTCCATGTTGAAGATAGCCTGTACTTCCTTGGGAAGCTGGCTGAATTCCACAAAGTGCGCGGAGTCCGCCGTTGCGCCGATGTTGTTTATAAGATTGCGGGTCGGGATGATCGCAAGCTGGTGATAGGCAAAGAAGCTGAACTCCAGAAAGAATTCTTCAGATGCCTTATGGCCCTGGTAGTATTCCTGTATGGCATAGGCATCCATGATCTTCCGCATGGCGGTATGATTGCCGAGTTCCTTA
>JAFOLE010000210.1 GCA_017419465.1 Solobacterium sp.
AAAAAGTGCCTGAAAGTGCCCATTTTATGCGGGTTTTGTGGTATAATTCAGGAGGTCTGAAAAGACATGAAAAACGGGGTGAAAACAGTGACAAAAATCAGTACGGAATACATCCGCCTGGAACAGTTCCTGAAACTTTGTGAAATCGCACAGAGCGGGGGCCATGCCAAGGCAATGATTCAGAGCGGAGAAGTTCAGGTAAATCACGAAACCGAACTGCGCAGAGGCAGAAAGCTTTACCCCGGCGATACGGTTACGGTGAATGATCAGACCCTGACTGTGGAATGATTGTCACTGATCTTCGCATCCGGAATTTCCGGAACTATGAAACCGCCACGATCCGTCTGAGTCCGACGATCAATCTGATTTCCGGACCCAATGCCCAGGGAAAGACAAATCTTCTGGAGAGTCTTGTGTATCTGTCACTGACAAGATCCTTCCGGACCATGAATGATTCCCTGCTTATCCGGTCGGGCTGTGAATTCGCAAATCTTGCATGTGTGGTGCACGATCAGAAGGATATCCGGCTGGATGCCGTGATTCATTCTTCCGGAAAGACACTCTCCGTCAACCGCTCACCGGTGAAAAAGACCAGTGAATTTGTCGGCCTGTTGAATACGGTACTGTTTTCTCCGGATGATCTTGGTATCTTCCTGGACGCGCCGAGAGACAGAAGAAGGCTTCTCGACCAGGAAATCACCAAAGTGTCGTCCGGCTATCTTTTTGCCCTGAAGGGCTACCGCAGCCTGCTTAAGGACCGGAATTCCCTGTTGAAACAGTTCCATCCGGACGAGAGCTACCTCGAGGTTCTTGAGGAGTGCATGGCCGATGCGGCGGCCTCTGTCATCAGGGAACGAAGAGCGTTTGTACAGTCCGTCAACCGCAATCTGACCGGCTTCTATCAGAAGCTGGCACTGGATCCCCTTCAGGCGGATCTGAACTACCATTCCTGCATTCCGGATGATGTGCCGGAGGAAGGACTGAAGGAAGCACTTGTGCGGCTCTTTGCGGAAAGCCGGGCAAAGGATATTGAGTTCAAAAGCACCGGAAACGGAATCCACCGGGAAGACATCAGCTTCTCTCTCAACGGGGAGAATGTGATCAACAGCGCAAGCCAGGGACAGAAGCGGATGGTATTGCTGGCATTCAAACTTGCGATTATCCGCTACATCGAGGAAACCAGACACACCCGTGCGGTGCTGTTATTGGATGATGTACTGTCCGAACTGGACAGAGAACGACAGAAAACACTGATGGCCCTGATTCAGCAGCCATGTCAGTGTGTGATAACCGGCACGGAATTTCCGGACTATCTCAAAACCGGAGATTATCGGGAATTCTGCGTCGAAGAGGGAACGATAACGGGAGGTAATGCATGAGCGAGGCAGAGAAGAACGAAGAAATGATTGAAGTTACGGAAGCCGAAGTCAGCACCGGAGACTATGACATCAAGGCAAAGGAAGAATACAGCGATGATGACATTCAGGTGCTTGACGGACTGGAGGCAGTCCGTAAGCGGCCGGGTATGTATATTGCCAGCACAAGCTCCAAGGGTCTGCATCACCTTGTCTGGGAAATCGTAGACAACGGTATCGATGAGGCTATGGCAGGCTATGCGGATACGGTTACCGTATCGGTGGATCAGGACAACATCGTTACGGTTGAGGATAACGGCCGCGGTATGCCGACCGGTATCAATGAAAAGACAAAGAAATCCACGATTGAGACCATCTTTACCGTTCTTCACGCCGGCGGAAAGTTCGGCGACGGCGCCTATAAGGTATCCGGCGGTCTGCATGGTGTCGGTGCCTCAGTCGTTAACGCCCTGTCCGAGTGGCTGGAAGTTACCGTCTACCATGAAGGCAAAGCCTACTATGTACGCTTTGAAAACGGCGGACACGCCGTGGAACCGTTAAAGGTGATCGGAGACTGTGACCCGGCAAAACATGGCTCTATGGTCCGTTTTAAGGCCGATCCGACGATCTTTACGGAGACCACCGTATATGACCATGACACTCTGCGGGACCGTCTGCGTCAGCTGGCCTTCCTGAACAAGGGCATCCGACTGGAATTCAATGACGCCCGGGAAGAGGAAGAATCCAAACGGCATCACTCCTTCCTGTATGAAGGCGGTCTGAAGGAATACGTCAATTACCTGAACAAGCACCGCACAGTCATTCATCCGGATGTGGTTTACTGTGAAGGTCATGAGAAGGATGAAATCGGCCAGGAAATCGAAGCCGAGATTGCCATGCAGTATAACGACGGCTACCAGCCGAACGTTTACACCTTCTGCAATAACATCAACACCGGTGAAGGCGGAACGCATCTCGACGGCTTTAACCGTGCATTGAACCGTATCATCAACCGCTATGCAAGAGAGAAAGGCATCCTGAAGGAAAAGGATGACAACCTGACCACCGATGACTGCAAGGAAGGCATCACTGCGGTCATCTCCGTCAAGCATCCCGATCCCCAGTACGAAGGACAGACAAAGACCAAACTTGGAAACAGTGCGGTCGCAAAGATCGTCTCTGATATTTTCGGTGCGCAGCTGGAACGCTTCCTGATGGAAAACCCCGATCAGGCAAAGATCATCATCGAAAAGGCTGCCCTTGCCTCCCAGGCACGCATGGCCGCCAAGCGGGCACGTGAAGCGACCAGAAGAAAGAGCGCGCTCGAAGTCAGCTCCCTGCCGGGAAAACTGGCGGACTGCTCGTCCAAGGATGCGTCCATCTGTGAAATCTATATTGTCGAGGGTGACTCCGCCGGCGGCTCCGCAAAACAGGGCAGAGACTCCCACTACCAGGCAATCCTGCCGCTTCGAGGAAAGATTCTCAACGTTGAGAAGGCCCGTCAGGCAAGAGCGTTTGAAAACGCGGAGATCCGCTCCATGATCACCGCATTTGGCTGCGGCATTCTCGATGAAGTTGATACATCCAAACTTCGCTATAACAAGATCGTCATCATGACCGATGCCGACGTCGACGGTGCGCATATCCGCACGCTGTTACTGACGTTCTTCTACCGGTACATGCGTCCGATCATTGAACAGGGCTATGTATACATCGCTCAGCCGCCGCTGTACAAGGTACAGAAAGGCCAGGCCGTGCGGTATGCCTATACCGACCATCAGCTGGAAGTCATCAAGGGCGAGATGGGTAATGGCATCGGCATCCAGCGCTATAAGGGTCTCGGTGAGATGAACCCCGAACAGCTCTGGGAAACCACCATGGATCCCAAGAACCGGACACTGATCCGGGTCACGATCGACAATGCGGAATATGCGGATCAGAACTTCTCCATGTTGATGGGTGAGGAAGTGGAACCGCGTAAGAACTTCATTATCGAAAACGCAAACTTCGTAGAAAATCTGGATATTTAAGGAGGGCAGACAATGGCAAAAGAAGACAGCTTCATGGAATTTGACGAGTCACAGTTTGACCCGGGAAATATTACAGAAACAGAATTATCCAAGGAAATCCGAAGAGACTTTCTCGACTACTCGATGTCCGTCATTGTGGCACGTGCCCTTCCGGACGTCCGCGATGGTCTGAAACCCGTACAGCGGAGAATTCTCTTCTCGATGAATGAAATGAACAACGGACCCGACAAGCCGTACAAGAAGTGCGCGCGTATTGTCGGTGACACAATGGGTAAATATCACCCGCACGGTGACTCCTCCATCTACGGTTCCCTTGTTTACATGGCTCAGCCCTGGAACATGCGTGCCGTACTCGTGGACGGTCACGGTAATTTCGGCTCGATGGACGGTGACGGCGCTGCGGCGATGCGATACACCGAAGCCCGCATGTCGAAGATCGCCGTGGAGATGTTACGTGATCTTGAAAAAGATACCGTCGACATGCAGGACAACTATGACGGTGAGGAAAAGGAACCGACGGTTCTCCCTTCCCGTTTCCCGAACCTGCTTGTTAACGGATCGAGCGGTATTGCGGTCGGTATGGCGACCAATGTCGCACCGCATAACCTCGGCGAAGTCATTGACGGCATCTTTGCGATCATGGACAACCCGGACATCACCGCAACCGATCT
>JAFOLE010000031.1 GCA_017419465.1 Solobacterium sp.
CGGTCAATGAACCGCTGGTTCTGAATGTGACGCAGGAAGGAGAAGAAACCGAAGCTCCCTCCCAGGAACAGCAGGTTCAGACCGGCATCTTCTATCTGATGCCTTCCGTGGTGATGGCAGTTGTCCTGACGATCATCGTCATGCGTCAGAAGAAGGCAAACCGCAACCGTTAATCCGATACAGAAACCCGAATGATCAGGCCGGCAGCTGTCGGCTTTTTCATTGCATGCATTCCCTGAAAACAGAATCCGCAGGAATGTGCGGAATGATTTAAAATATCATTAAAAGAAGAGTACCTGATCATGACAGATCATTACCGGAAGCCCTGTTTCATGCGGCGGCCGGAGTGCTTTTTGTATTCGATTGGAGGGGACTTATGCGTAACATGCGTAGACAGATCATTACAGCGGTACTGAGTCTTTTTCTGACTGCCTGTGCTTCCGCAAAGCCGGAATCCTCTTCAGGACCGGCTGAATCTCTGACACCGGAATCCGCGCCGGCCGCAGAAGCGCACACCCCGGAACCGGCTGTAACGGCGGAACCGAAGACGTCGGAAGAACCGCTGCCCGATGTAGATATTGAAATACCCGCACGCCTGATTGAGCTGACCGGAGGCAGTGCGGAACAGTTTGCCCAGCAGCTGGAGAAAGACGGCACACACTTTGAACATGTGGATCTGAAGGCGGATGGTTCCGCAGCCTTTACTCTGACGCATGACTCCTTTGAACAGCTGCTGGAACGGTACCGTAATACGATTGACACGGGGCTGCAGGGACTGATTGAGGATCAGGGCAGTATGATCAACATCATTGATATCAAAGCGGACAAAGACTATTCCGACTTTACCGTCACGCTTGATAACGGAGAGTTCACCATCATGGACAGCTTCTCCATCATCTACTACTACATGTACGGCGGAATCTATAACGCTTTCCTCGGGGATACCGAAAAGAAGATCACAGTGACCTTCACGGATAAGGACGGCAATACCATCGAAACCATCGAAGGACAGACGTTCTATGAAGAACACTTCAGCTGAGGCATATGGAATGAGAAATAACGCCTGAGGACATACAATACGGGTGTTAAATAACGAAACAAACAGGAGAAAGACAATGGCAAAGAAGATCGTCGTGGTAAATGCAGGACCGCGTAAGGGATGGAATACAGACACCTTACTGAATGAAGCTGCCAGAGGTGCGGAGAGCGCAGGAGCCGAGGTAATCAGATTTGACCTGTTCCGCCTGGAAAAATATACCGGCTGTATTTCGTGCTTCGGCTGTAAACGGAATCAGTTTAAGGGGCACTGCATCTGTAAGGACGGTCTTACACCGGTGCTGGATGCGATCCGGGAGTCCGACGGTCTGATCATCGGCTCACCGAATTATCTTTCCGAACTGACCGCATCCTTCCGGGCATTATATGAACGGCTCATTTTCCAGAACCTTACCTACAATATGGAAACCCCGTGCTGTAATGAACACCCGGTTCCGGTACTGCTGGTCATGACCAGCAATGCGCCGGAAGGCATGTACGCAGATATGGTGGAAGGCTACCGCCAGACACTGGAACGGTTTGTCGGTCCGGCAAAGGCTTATGTCGCAGGGGATACCCTCCAGCTGAAGGATTACAGCAAAACCGACTGGCAGTGGTCCATGTTCGATCCGGCACATAAACAGGAACGCCATGACACGGTATTTCCGAATCAGTGCCGCGAAGTATATGAACTTGGAAAGGCAATGGCAGAATAATATATCCTGAAAAAAAGTCCCTTTGAAATCAGACATTGAGGTCTGGTTCAGAAGGGACTTTTAATCTGCGTCATGGCAGGACCATCATTCACGCAGGGAGTGTAAGATCATGGCATCTTTTTATGACAGCGCGGTATCCGGTGTTGGAGATTATGAGACATGCATCTTCGAAAAGAAGGGAATATCCGAAGTAAATATCATGCATGTGACATGCATTTTTTCGGTATAATGCAGGTAAAGATATGTATGCATGGGAAATGCATGTAAGGAGACAATTGAATATGGCAATGGGAAAGTTTGTTATCCGCACCACCAAAACCGGGGTCAAGTTTGACCTGAAGGCCGCAAACAGCGAAGTGATCCTCACTTCCGAAGTTTACAAGTCGCTGAAGTCCTGCAAGAACGGAATCGCCTCCGTTGTCGCAAATGCGCCGGTCGCGGCGGTTGAAGATCAGACGGCAGAAGGATTCCAGAAGGAAAAGAATCCGAAGTTCGAGATCTACAATGACAAGGCAGGTGAAATCCGTTTCCGCCTCAAGGCAAAGAACGGACAGATCATCGGTGTCAGCGAAGGATACAAGTCCATGAAGTCCTGCAGGAACGGCATAGACAGCGTTCGTAAAAATTCGGCGGGACCTGTCACAGAAGAATAATTGATCATTACGGATATGAAACTGCGGACATCGATCCGCAGTTTTTGTGTCCGGTGAATATAGTATTATCATCGTACAGGAAGAAGGTTCTTGCGATGAAACGACAATTTGGACTTGCGGTATTATCCTGCGCGCTTCTCCTTTTCACAGGATGCGCGGCGCAGGAAACACCGGTTAATACGCCGGCCGGCGAAGAGAAAACATATACCGCGGAAGGCGCCAGTATGGAGGGAAGCTACACCGTAACCGTTACCGTAGACGGGTCGGATATCAAAGACGTCTCCGTTGATGCGCATTTTCCGGAAACGCTGCCGGAAGTATTCCGCCAGCAGGGAATTGAAGCAGTCAATGCGACTGCCGCAGAGGTTGTGAAAAACAATGCGCCCACTGCGGATATGATTTCCGGTGCGACGGTCACCTGCCAGGCGGTGCTTGACGGCGTATCACAGTGCCTTGATGATGCAGGTCTTCTGAACGCGGAAGACTATGCGATGAAGGACGGAACCTACAATACAGCCATCTTCGGATACAATGACATGATCGATCTGGAAGTGACGATTGCCGATCAGAAAATCACCGATGTTACCGTGAAATCCGATCACGAGACACCGGGCGTCGGCGGTGTGCTGATGGACAAGGACGGCAATCCGGTTGAAACCGGCGGTGCACAGCCGGTTCAGGCAATACCGGAAGTGATCGTGGAAGAACAGAATCTCTATCCCGATATCGTCAGCGGCGCTACTGTAACCAGCTACGGAATCCTGACTGCCGTGAAGCGGGTTGTCTCCGATGCCGGCGGAAATCCATGGCTGTTTCATGGGGAAAAGACAGAAACAGAACCTGTGGAAGACAGCGCGGATGCGGTCATCGTCGGTGCCGGCGGAACCGGCCTTGCGGCGGCAGTCCGGCTTGCCCAGCTGGGCAAGCGCGTCATCCTTGTGGAGAAGAACGGAACCCCCGGCGGAAATACGCTGGTGTGCGGCGCAATCTATAACTGCCCGGATCCCGATCGTCAGGCGGAACATACGATGAGTGATGCGCAGCGGGATACCGTATATGCGGCGCTTGCCGCAAAAAGCGATGATCCGGCAAAGCAGGTGACGCTGGAAGAACTGCAGGCTCCCGTAAAAGAACAGTGGGATGCCTACATGAACAGCGGAGACAACCATGTCTTTGACTCGGTGGAATGGTATACGCTTCAGACATGGCTCGGCGGAGATATGGAAGCTGATCCGGAACTGGTTAAGACATTGTGCGCCAATGCGGCGGACGGATTCGAATGGATCACATCCCTCGGCATGGCGTTCAATGAAGAAATCGGACAGGGCGCAGGTGCGCTCTGGCAGAGAACCCACACCAGTACGATGCGGATGGGGACGGGATTCATCTCAACCTATCTGAATCAGCTGGCGCAGTACGGAGAGCAGGTGAAGTTCTATACCGGAATGAGCGCATATGAACTGATTACGGAAGACGGACGCGTAACCAGTGTGAAGGCAAAGGATAACCGGCACGGCACGGAGGCAGTCTTCCATGCGGCAGACGGTGTACTGATTACGACCGGCGGATTCTCCGCAAACAGTGCGATGGTTCAGGGAAACAACACCTCCGGAAAATGGCCGGATCTGTCTTATCTTCCTACCACAAACCGGGTCTGTGCGGTGGGAGACGGCATTACAATGGCCGTCAGCGCCGGTGCCTCTCTGACGGATATGGATCAGATTCAGCTGCTGTATCTTGGAAACAGTTCCGACGGACAGCTTACAAAATATCCGCCGCGGGATGTCAACGGAACCGACCAGATCATCTTTGTGAATAAACAGGGACAGCGCTTTGTACGGGAAGACGGACGGCGGGATGAAATCTGTCTTGCGGTGATGGGACAGGAGGACGGTATGTTCTATATGCTGGAATCCGGAGACGGTTCCCTTTATACCGATATTCATGATCCTTCCTGGCGCAGTGCGGACGGATTTACCTTTGATTATCTTCTGAACAACGGCTGCATCCTGACAGATGAAACACTGGAAGGACTTGCGGAGAAAGCCGGAATGGATCCGGCAGTCCTGCAGGAGACGGTAGATTCCTTTAATGGATATGTATCCGGCACAGAAGAGGATCCGTTTGGAAGAACGCTGTATTCTACAAAGCTTGAACAGGGACCGTGGGTCCTGACGCCGCGTCAGGTCAGTATTCATCACACGATGGGCGGAATACACATCGATACGGAATGCCATGTACTGAATGAAGAAGGCGCTCCGATTGAAGGTCTTTATGCGGCAGGTGAAGTGACCGGCGGCATCCACGGCGCAAACCGTCTTGGCGGAAATGCGGTTGTGGAAACAGTTGTATTTGGAAAACTTGCGGCAGAAACAATCAATACAGACGCTCAGTGATTATTACAGAACATATGAACCAGAAGACCGGCAGAAGCCGGTTTTCATATTTTCATAAACTGTTTTTGATTTTGCGCGCGTAAATTTCAAATTCTCTCCCAATAAGATAAATAGTTATTCAGGTGCGGTACAATCATTACGTAAGAAGCACGAAAGGATAACGATGAAGAGCTTACTGTCAGAAGCAGAGAAGAAAGAGATCCTCGAGAAGAATACAGAAGAAGTTACTGTGAAGAACTCTGCCGCACATGTGCTGAATCTGATGAAGAAAAAGAACATGTCGATTGAGGACATATTTGAAACTCTTGAAATTCCTTCAGAACTTCAGGAAGCGGTACTGGAAGAAGTCAAGAAGCTTTCATAAGGATCTCTGCACATCGATAATCAATCCGGGCGGGGAAAGCCCCGCCCTGTTTCATAATGCACAATACGAAAATACGGATATTGTGCTGTCATAGATCTGTAATTGCCGGTGTAATTCACCAGCATGGAGGTGAAAAAGATTGCGATGAGAAGTTTGCTGCCAGAGGCAGAAAAGAAAAAGATTCGTGAAGAAGTTACTCTGAAAGTTGATGTGACAGCTGTACTGAATGTGATGGAAACATTACATCTTTCGTATGAGGATGCAGTTTCTGAATTGAAGATTCCTGCAGAACGGCAGGCAGCCGTGCTGAAAAAGGTATTGGAACAGAAACAGAACGATTAATAATCCAAAAGGATTTCTCAAGCATGCAATTAAGAATCACAAAACAGGGAAGATACACAATATAATAGGAGACAGAAGGAAGGATGAATATCATTATGAAAGATCAGAACTGTGCTTATTGCATGAGAGGAGAACTCCTCGATAAATTCGGCATTTTTATCTGCGATCTTGATGTCAGCACACTGTTCCTTTTTAAAGAACAGAGCCATCCCGGCCGCTGCATCGTCGCTTATAAAGACCACGTCAGCGAGATCGTAGATATCTCGGAAGAAGAGCGGATCCGTTTCTTTGCGGATGTAACACGTGCCGCAAATGCCATTCACAAGGCATTCAACCCGGATAAGCTCAACTACGGTATGTACGGCGATACCGGAAAGCATCTCCATATGCATCTGTGCCCGAAGTACAAGGATGAGTATGAATGGGGCGGAGTCTTCGAGATGAACCCCGGCAAGACCCTGCTTTCCCAGGAAGAATACGATGCGATGATTGAAAAGATCAAAGCAGCGCTCTAAACCAGATTCTGATGACCCGGCTATGCCGGGTTTTTTCTGTCTGAACTGACAGTGCAGGTATATTCTGTTTTCCGGTCTGAACGGGATGTGTGCGCATGACCGGTTTGGAAACTTTTTGGGCATTTATTTCCGCTGCCCGGGTTCCTATTCTTTGAATGAAGAAAGGAAGCGGGCATGATGAACGGGCGTTCCGACAGAAACACAGAAGTCAGTGAACAGATCCATTTCTATTCCGTCGGGGATGTATGCGCCCTGCTGGGCATGACCCGCAAAACCCTGTTTTATTATGACCGCACCGGACTTGCGAAACCGACGGAGCGCATCGGACCGCAGGGATACAAGGTATACGATGAAGCTGCGCTGAACCGCCTGCGCCGGATTGCGACGTACCGTCAGGCAGGACTTACGATTGAAGAAGTACGAAGTCTTCTGAATCCGGACTGCCCGGACGAAATCCAACTCTTAACAGATGCACTGGAGCGCCTTCAGGCAGAGGCTGAGGAACTGCGGATGAAAACGGAAAAGCTTGCGTCACTGCTGGAAAAGGCAGTACAGAAAAACAGACTCGGATGAGTCTGTTGAATAATTATGGAGTATGGAAATCCTTACCGCTTTGAGAGCAGGTAGCCGAGGATATGGATCGGCTGGGGAAAACGTCCGTCCTGAATCCGGGCTTCCAGTTCCTCGCGGGATAGCACGACCGCATTGAGAAATTCCGTTTCATCAAGATGCTGGGAAGAAACCGGATGACAGTTTCTTGCCTCAAAGATGTATGCATAATTATCCGCAATCGTCGGCTGTGCCGGAACAGTAAGCAGATGCCGCCATTCTTCAGACGCATAACCGGTCTCTTCGAGCAGTTCCCGCTTTGCGGCCGCAAGGGCATCTTCAGAAGATCCGTCTTCCTGTCCGCCGTATTCCTTTCCATCAGTGCGTTCAATACCGCCGGCAGTGAATTCCGTGGTTACTTCCCGGATTCCCTGGCGGAACTGTTTGACACAGATATAGTTTCCGTCAGTATCCGTTGCGACGATGACCGCAAAGTTTCTGCGGCTGTAGCTGTAGAACGGTTCATATACACTGCCGTCCGGAAAGCGATAGGCGCTGCGGCGGAAGTCGATCCATTCATCCTGAATCAGATGTTCACAGCTGATTTCTTCCCACGCAAGTTCCTGATCCGGTTCATTGAGTTTCTGCTTGTCTGTCATGGCTGATTCCTCTTTCTGCACACATCGATGATAACAGAACAACGGAAAAAAATATGCCTGGTTTCATATTGACCGTTCCGTGCGGAACGGAATTACAGTTAATCCAGGATGATGAGTGTTAAGGAAATATGCAGGGTTACCGGTGTTACCAGAAAAACACTGTTTTATTATGACCGCATCGGTCTGCTGGAGCCGAGCCGTCGGTCCGGCAAGCAGAACTTCAAGGAATATGATGAACAGGCGGTGAACCGTCTGCTGGAAATCCGCCTCTACCGCGAGATGGGATTATCCATTCCGATGATCCAGGATATTCTGGAAGGCAGTGAGGCTTCCAGAAAACAGTTTCTCGAACAGATTTCGGAAGAGATTCATTCCGATATCCGAAAACGGATCGCGGATGCGAAAATCATCGACCGTCTGAAACAGCTGACGCATGAGAAACTGAATGAAGTGATCACCGAAACAGCAGAACTGGACTCGCTCCGCAGCCGTCTGCTTGCGATGAGCGGGACAGATGATCAGGATAATCAGAACGAATCATAATAAGACGTACCGGGGTTTCCGGCACGTTTTCTACGTTTAAGGGTTTGAAATATATTCCTGAAACGCATCTTCGGTCCGCTTCAGGATCGCTTCCGCATATTCCGGTGCGATACTGCGCAGTACATCTTCTGCGGTCTGGCGCAGTTCTTCGATATGAAAGGAAAACGGAAGGAGGTACGGACGTTTGCTTTTGAGTGCACTGAGCGGCTGATCCCAGACAAACCGGCAGACGGAGGCTCCGGCGCCCTTGGTTTGCGGGACCGACAGTGTGAAGCTGCCGTCAAATCCCTCCGCAATCGCACGGTCGATCCACCGGCAGTAATACGTCCCATAGGAAAGCAGACCGTACTGTCTCCAGGTGTCATACCAGGCACAGACATGGACACGGGATTCCGTTGTGTGTGATTGCCGCAGGAGTTCCGACTGATTTTCGCCCGATTTTCCTGCCCATTCCCCGGTAAGAAAAAAGGCGGAAAGATCATCGGCAGGACACAGCGCCGCAGCGTTTGCACGCATGCGTGCGCCGCGGCGTCTGCCGTATTCCTCCGTGATGTGTTTCAGGCATGTTTCTGCATTCTGAAGATGGTCTGTCTCCAGCACTGCCTTTGCGAGCAGTGCATAGTACAGTGCATGTTCGCGGATTCCGTATTCCATGATTCCATTATAAGAAAAACGGAAGCCGGATTGCCGGCTTCCGTCCATACATCAGTTAATCTTCGTTGGAAGGTTCCATGATCAGATAGCGCATCTCCGCACCCTTGGAGATATTGCCTTTAACCTTCATCTGTCCGTTGACGAAGAGGCGGTCAGCACTTGCGGTGCCGATGGCCATGTCATAAAGGTTATCAATGGAAGCGCTGATCGTCGCATCACAGCCTTCATAGCTGTAAGGAGCCATTTCCATGCCGTCCTTTGTGAATTTCACATAGAAGGTGCCGGCTCCCGGTCCGAGGATTTCGACCTGGACCACATTCAGATAATCATCCGGCTGTTTTTCGAGATATTCCCGGCGGACCGGCTCGAGATCTTCATAGATGACCTTCAGGGCATCATAGGCATCCTGGAAGGTGACGTTCGGATCAAAGCCGCTGCCGCAGATATCGGAATACATCTTGACGTAGGTGCCTGCGGATTTCTTCCAGGAGAAGTCCTTGCGCATACAGCGGTCACGGATGACACGGAATACCTTCCGCTCCGCAAAGTAAACCTTGATTGCCTCCTCGACTGCCAGCAGCATCCCTTTCGCCGTATAATCCGCAAACGAGAATCCGTCACCGATGCCGTCAAAGTCAGAGTAGGGACGTACGGTATCCTTGAGACCGCCGGTCTCATGAACGATCGGAACGGTGCCGTAACGCATGGCCATCATCTGTGAGAGTCCGCACGGTTCAAATGCGGAAGGCATCAGGTAGAAGTCGGCGCCGGCGAATACACGGGCTGCCATTTCCTCGGTGTACTGATCGGAGAAGCCGAACTGTCCGGCATAGCGGTCCCTGCATGCATTGAAGAAATCCACATACTTCTGGTCGCCCTGACCGAAGATGATCAGCTGAATGCCGCGTTCCATCATGATCGGAAGCGCCTCTTTGATCAGTTCCACGCCTTTCTGTTCGACCAGTCTTGCGACGACCGCAAAGAGCGGCCATTTTTTTGCTTTACGGAGTCCGAAGGTTTCCTGGAGATATTCCTTGCATTTAAGCTTTCCGGAAACATCATCCGCGGTGAAGTTCTTCGGAATGCGGGGATCGGTTCCCGGATCGTAATGCGCCGGGTCGATGCCGTTGAGAATTCCGTACATCTTGGATTCGACGATATCGCAGACGCCCTCAAGTCCCTTTCCGAATTCATGGGTATGCAGTTCCCGGGCGTAGGTCGGAGAAACGGTGGATACCGCATCCGCCATTAACATCGCGCCTTTCATGAGATTGACGTCATGCCGTCCTTCATATTCGTAGCCCAGGCCGCCGAGATACCATCCCGGATCGAGCGCAAAGGTCGTGGTGAGATCGGATGCGCCGAACTGACCCTGGTAGGCGATGTTATGAATGGTATAGACCGTCCGGATATTGCGGTAAATGGAACGCCGTGCCTGATCGTCTTTCAGATAGATGACCGCAAGCGCGGTTTCCCAGTCATTGCAGTGCAGGATGTCCGGAATGAAATCCAGTTCCTGCATAAGGTCGACAACTGCCTTGGAGAACCATGCGAACCGGAACTTGTCGTCATCATAGCCGTAGAGACGGTCCCGGTTGAAGAGCGCTTCATTGTCAATGAACCAGACCGGTACGCCGGAAAGCTCTCCTTTTAACAGACCGCAGTACAGTTCGGCACTGCCGAGCCGCACCGTCTGTTCCTTTACCAGTTCGATCTGATCCGCAAAGCGGTCCTTCACGCATTTGTAATACGGGGTGATGATCGCTGTGGTATTGTGCGCCCGTTTCAGGGCAGGCGGAAGGGAGAACGCCACATCGGCGAGTCCTCCGGATTTGGAAAACGGTGCGCATTCACTTGTCGCAAACAGTATTTTCATAGGTATGTTCTCTCCTGTCAGCTATAGTTGTCTGCGGCTTTGTTCAGCCGCTGTTTCATTTCGTCACGCAGATCTTCGGGCTCGAGAATCGTTACGGCATCGATGTACTGCTGGGCAAACAGCAGGATGCCGGTCCGGCTTCCGCGGATATGGATGTCGAAGTAATCATCATCCACCGGAAGGATCATGACATCGCTTCCGAAGGTATCAATCATATAATCGAGGACGCGCTTCTCACAGCGCAGGGACGCATGGACCTTTTCATCATTGAACATGTAGAACATGTTCTTTGCGTATTCATAGGCATCCATCTCTTTCGGAAGCGGTTTGAACTTCCGGTCTTCAATGATGTCGATGCCGGTGATCCGGTCAATGCGGTAATGGGCAAAGCCTTCATGGTGATCGCTGGTGACGATCAGATACGCCCTGGAATCCTGATAGACGATATAACGCGGTTCCACTTCATAGGTGCGCGGGGACCAGAGGGTCTTGTCGGTTCTGTGACGCAGGTAGCCGAAGCGGATCGGACTGCGTTCCCGGATGGCTTCGCTGATCAGGGACAGATTGTCGAGCAGTTTCTCATTTTCCGTCTTCTTCGGATTTGGCAGATAGACTTTGTCGGTATACTCTTTCCGGTCATAGGTGCTGAG